>DASQHH010000135.1:0-2347 GCA_035632195.1 Vicinamibacterales bacterium | reverse complement strand
GCGAGTTCAGAGATGTCCTCGACGAAGCCAACCGTTCGAACGCGTCGTTCTATCCGATCGATCCGCGCGGACTGCCGGTCTTCGACACGCCGCTCCTTCGGCAGGACGTGCCCGGCATTCCTCCACCGATGGTCGACATCGTCACCGATTCCAAGATGCTGCAGACGCGCACGGCGTCGCTCAGGACGCTGGCGGAGAACACCGACGGCCTCGCGATGGTCAATTCGAACGATCTGGACGGCGGGTTCAAGAAGATCGTCGCGGATCTCAGCTCGTACTACCTGATGGGGTACTACTCGTCAGGCAAGCTTGACGGCAAGTTTCATTCGATTACGGTCCGCGTGAAGCGGCCCGGCGTCCAGGTCCGCGCGCGGCGCGGGTACCTCGCCGCGACGCCGCAGGCAATCACCGCCGCGTCCGCGACTGCCGCTGCGAGCGAGGCGAAGAACGCGGCCGCCGCCGAAGCGCATGCGATGGATGCCGTGGTCCAGCCGCTCAGCGGATTCACGCGCGAGCTGCCGATTCGGCTGCAGGCTGCCACCGGCTATACGCCGAATGGACCGACCGCGGTGTGGGTCGTGGGCGAGTTCGGCACAGGCGAAGAATGGAAGTCGGGCGCCGAAACCGACGTGCTGCTGACGACGGACGCCTCCAACGCCCAGACCCTGGCGACCGCGCACGTCAGCGTCCCGATTGGAGCGAAGACGTTCCGCGTCACGCTGACTCCGTCCTCGCCGCTCGCGCCCGGCGGCTATGCCGTCCGCGTCCGCGCGCGCGGTGCGGGTGCGACGATGACGACCAGCGAAACCACGCACATCGCCGTGTCGCCGTCGCCGCAGCCGACCGGCGCCGTCTTCATGCGCCGCGGCATCTCGACGGGCAACAAGGAGGTCCCGACCGCCGACCTGCGCTTCCGGCGCAACGAGCAGATCCGCGTCGAGATTCCCGCCGCCGTGGAGGGTCAGGCCGCCGCGCGCCTGCTCGATCGGACGGGGAAGCCGCTGTCCGTCCCCGTCAACGCGTCGGTCCGCGAGGACGCGGACGGCGTCAAGTGGCAGTCCGCGCAGCTGTCGCTCGCGCCGCTGGCTCCCGGCGATTACGTGATCGAGTTCGAGGGGGCAGGTGGGGCTGGTGACGTCACCACCCGGATGCTGGCCGCGTTCCGGGTCGTGCCCTGAAGCTAAACGAAAGATAGAGGGTCTGTCCCCGGTGCCGGGGTCAGACCCCGGCACCGGGGACAGTCCCCTTAGCTGCTTAGCTGTTTCAGCTTCCGGTCGTGAACGACACCGTCCAGGGCTTCAGCGCCTGACCGTCCGTGCCTTTCACGCCGTCGAGGATGTTGACCTTGACGGTGCGGAAGCGCTCCAGCGGCTTCGCGAACTTCAGCTCGATGACACGGCCGGCCGCGTTGAACTGCATCGTGAAGTCGATCTTCGGCGTGTCGGGCTCGCCGCGCTCGAGGCTCTGCGCCGTGACGTACTGCACTTCGATGTGGTTCTTCAGAGTCGCCTGATCCACGTCCCGCGACAGCTGGATGCGCACGGTCGTCGTCGTCGCGACGTCGGTCTCGTCCTCGGTCGGCGCACTGAACACGACTTCCGGCGGCGGCCCCGCCGGCACGCGCACCGGCTCTTCGGTGACGACCGGCTCGCTCGGCGCCTTCGCCGCCTTGAGGCTGCCCGCCTCTGCGTCAATCCACAGCAGTCCGCGGCTCAGCTGCACCTTGCCGCTGACCTCGAGCCAGCGTCCCGTGTCGATCCGCGCGTCGAGCCCGAGCTCGTACTCCTTGTTGTTGTTGTCCCGCAGCTTCGGCCGCATGTTGCTGATCCAGACGGCCGCGTCGCTCGACCGGAGCACGAAGTCGTAACGGCTCTTTGCGGGCGCCTCGGGCAGGTCGCCCTGGAGATTGCGCCCGGAGAACTGTCCGCTGACCGTCACCTTCTGGCCGACGTAGCGATCCGGGTTGAGCACGATGGCGCGAATCGATGGCGCAGTCGGAGTCGAGGCGGGGGTGACCGCGGACGCGATGATGGCCGTCACCTCGCCCGGCCGCGGCCACGGCGCATCGGGATCCATGTGAAACACCGTCCGCAGGTCGTAGCCGTTCAGGCGGGGATCGTCCGGCTTCATCCGTCCGATGTCCCAGAACTCGCCGCGCACCTCGTCGAGGCCGTCCGGCGCGCTGCCCTTCGCGATCAGGTGGATGCTGCCGGCATCGTCGGACACGTCGAGGCGGTCCTTGTCGACCGCCACGTTGCCGACGATGAGGATCTGGCGTCCGTGATAGAAGCCGGGGAACTGCTTGAGCGCGGCAATATTGGTCGCACGGCGCAGCCCGCCGGTCTGC
>DASQHH010000134.1:0-4108 GCA_035632195.1 Vicinamibacterales bacterium | reverse complement strand
AGTCGACCGACCAGCGATCGTCCCAGCCGCGCAGCATCGCAATCTGGTCCGCGAGCTTCGTCTTCAGCGGGCTCGACGCGGGCGTGGCGTCCCAGGCCTTCAGCAGCGCCGGCACCTCGTGCGCGAAAGCCGGCAGGTAGCTGTCGTAGGCGGCCGCGATGAGGCCGTCGAGCGTGAAGTCCTTCTTGTTGGACAGCACGCGCTGCGCGTGGACGCCGCGCGGCGACTCGGCGGTTCCGCGATCGACGTACGGCGGATAGTCGGAACGTTTGGGACTGTTATCGGGACCCGCAGCCGACCACGGCCAGTTGTTGACGTTGAACAGCCAGCCGTTCTTCGGATTGAGCAGGCCGGGTGTCTCGTCGATCGACAGGATGTTGTCCCACTCGGTCGCGCGCGTCGACCCATCGACCGGACGTGTCCAGTCGTAGGTGGGATTGCGGCGCGGAATGAAGTTCGAGTGGAAGTAGGCGATGTTGCCTTCGGCGTCGGCGAAGATCGTGTTGTTCGACGAGTTGGTGTGCAGTTCCATCGTGTCGCGGAACTGCTTGTAGTTCTTCGCCTTGGTGCGTGAGTAGGACTGCGTGAGCGCCTTGACCTCGTCCTGCATCAGTCTCACGCTGACCCATTTGCCGTCGACCTCGCGCACGACCGGACCGTGGTGCGTCCGGTAGACGGTGAACTCCTTCTTCGCCATGCCCGACGCGGTCTTGTACGGAACGACGATGCGTCTGGCGTTTACGGGACGTTCGTCGCTCCCGTACTTGTAGACGTAGCCGTCGCCTTTCTTCGTCACCGTCTCGAGGTATTCGTCGATGTTGTCGACGCCGCTCGACGTGTGCATCCAGCCCGCCCGGTCGTTGAAGCCCTGATAGATGAAGAACTGCCCCCACGTGATCGCGCCGTAGGCATTCAGACCTTCATCGCTGACCATCTGCGCCTCGGAGCGGAAGAAGAACGACGTGTGCGGATTGATCAGGAGAAGCGCGTGGTGGCTGACCGTGTTCGAGGGTGCGATGGCGGCGCCGTTCGAGCCGGTCGGTTCTTCGTATTGGCGCGTTTCGAACCCATCGTCGTTGACGCCCGCGGGCGCGTGCGTGTCGGCCTTCTTGCCGCCGTAGAACGCTTCGAGCTGCTGCAGGTTGATCCGCTCGATGTCGCCGCCGATGCTGCCTTCGCTGAAGCTCAATGCCATCCACGGCTCGAAATGTTTGATGACGCGAGGCGTCACCTTCGGATGCGTCGACAGATAGAAATTCAGTCCGTCGGCCCAGGCGTTCATCAGCGTCTGCAGCCACTTCGGACTGGCCTGGTATTTCGCCTTCAGGTCCTCGGGGTCTTCGTACAGCTTCATCCGCAGGTCGCGGTAGATTTCCTTCTCGCCTTCGGCTTCGGCGAGGCGCCCCATGCCGTTGATGAAGTTGGTTTCGACGCGATTGAAGTCGTCTTCGGCCTGCGCGTAGACGACGCCGAACACGGCGTCCGCGTCGGTCTTGCCGTAGACGTGCGCGATGCCCCAGTTGTCTCGAATGATGGTGATGTTCTGCGCCTGCTTTTCCCATGCGGCCGCACTGCCGCTCTGGGCGGAAGCGGGCAGATACCAGAGGCCCGCAGCCGCGACCGTGACGAGAATCAGCTTTTTCATGAAGGCTCCCGAAGAGATTCGGATGCCGGGATTTTACGCCGAAACGACGGCCTCGGCCTCGATTTCGACGAGCATTGCGGGGTCAATGAGCGCCGAGACCTCGACCATGGACGTCGCCGGCCTGATGCCGCCGAAGACTTCGCCATGCGCGCGGCCCACCGCCTCCCAGTCAGCGGCGATGTCGATGACATAGATGCGCGTGCGGACGACAGCGGACAGCGAGGCTCCGGCTTTTGTGAGCGCCGCTTCGATGTTGCGCAGCGCCTGTTTCGCCTGCGCGTACGCGTCCCCTTTGCCGACGATGCCGCCGGAGGCGTCGGTGGCCGTCGTGCCGGAGACCCACACATTCGAGCCGACGCGCACCGCCCGCGAGTATCCGACGAGTGGTTCCCATTTCGCGCCGCTGGAGATGTTCTGCCGGGTCATGCGACTGAGTTTATCGCGTAACATCTCCTCTCATGCGGATCCATGGTCTTTCGAATCTGCGTTTGCTTTTCATTGCCGCCGCCGTCTCGGGCGCCGCCGTGGCCGTATCGGCGCAGCGGACGGCAGGACGCTTCGACGTCGTCATCGCGCACGGCCGGATCGTCGACGGCACCGGCGCGCCATGGTATCGCGCGGATATCGGGATCGTCGGCGATCGCATTGCGGCGATTGGCAGCCTCGACTCCGCCGCGGCGGCAATGACGATCGATGCGACCAATCTGGTCGTCGCGCCGGGGTTCATCGACCTGCTCGGCCAGTCCGAGTTCAACGTCCTCGTCGACAATCGCGCCGCGAGCAAGATCATGCAGGGCGTCACGACCGAAGTCACGGGCGAGGGGTCGTCGATCGCTCCAGTCAACGATCGCCTGCGGCAGGAGGCGGCGGCGAACGCCGCGCATTTCGGCGTGGTGCAGGACTGGCGCACCCTGGGCGATTACTTCAAACGCCTCGACGAGCGTACCCATCCCGCGATCAATATCGGCACGTTCGTCGGGGCGGGCGGCATCCGGAATTACGTGATCGGCAAGGACGACCGGCCCGCCACCGCCTCGGAGCTCGAACAGATGAAGCAGCTGGTCGCGCAGGCGATGGAGCAGGGGGCGCTCGGCCTCAGCACGTCGCTGCAATACGTCCCCGACAAGTTTGCTTCGACGGACGAAATCGTCGAGCTCGCGAAGGTCGCCGCGCGATACGGCGGCGTGTACTTCACGCACCAGCGATACGAGAGCGCGCGGATCGGCGAATCGCTCGACGAAGTGTTCGCGATCGCCGATCGCGCCGGGATTCCCGCCGAGATCTGGCATCTGAAGACGGCGTACAGAGCCAACTTCGGCCGGATGCCGGAAGTGCTGCAGCGCATCGAGTCGGCACGCGCGCGCGGTCTCGACGTCACGGCAAATCAGTATCCGTACAACCGCTCGTCGAATGGACTCGACGCGTGCCTGCCGGTGTGGGCGGGGGAGGGCGGGCTCGACAAGATGATCGCGCGCCTGAAGGATCCCGCCGAGCGCGAGCGCATCAAGCGCGACATGGACGATCCGGGTGCCGCATGGGAGAACCAGTGGTACGGCGCCGGTGGCGGCGACGGCATCATGATTTCGTCGGTGCTCAACGACGACCTTCGCAAGTACGAGGGTATGACGCTCGCGCAGATCGGCAAGGCGATGGGGAAGGATCCGCGCGATGCGGTGATGGACCTCGTCATTGCCGATCGCGGCGAGACGAACACGATCAACGCCGTGATGAGCGAAGACGACGTCCGCACTGCGCTGAAGCATCCGCTCGTCGGCGTCGGGACTGACTCCGGCGCGCAGGCGGAGGACGGGAAGCTGTCGGTGTCCAAGTCGCATCCCCGCGCGTGGGGCTCGTTCCCGCGCATTTTCGGCCACTACGTCCGCGACGAGCACGTGCTGACGCTCGAAGAAGCCGTGCGGAAGATGACGTCGAAGGCGGCGACCCGCGTACACCTGAACGACCGGGGGATCCTGCGTCCAGGCATGATGGCCGACGTGACGGTCTTCGACCCGGCGGCCATCCGCGACGTGTCGACGTTCGATGATCCGAAGCACTACGCGACCGGCGTCCGGTACGTGCTGGTCAACGGACGGCGTGTCGTGGCCGAGGGGCACATCACCGGCGAGCGGCCGGGCCGGGCGCTGCGCGGACCCGGCGCGCGATAACCCCGTGCCGCAGTGGATCGTCGACCTCTTCGCCCAGTACGGGTATGCGGTAGTCTTCTTCGGCGTGTTCCTCGAAAACACCGGCCTTCCGGTGCCCGGCGAGACGATGCTGCTCGCGGGAGCGGCGCTCTCGCATTTCGGACACCTCTCGCTGCCCTGGGTCATCGGCTGCGCCGTGGTCGGCGCGACGCTCGGCGACAACCTCGGTTTCTTCATCGGCCGCCGCGGCGGCCGGCGCATCGCCGAACGGTTCGTCCCCCGGGCGCGGCTGCGCGACTTCGACCGCTACTTCGATCAG
>DASQHH010000133.1:0-2276 GCA_035632195.1 Vicinamibacterales bacterium | reverse complement strand
GCGCGCGCACAGCCCGACGTATCTGCCGACGATGAGCCCGGCCGTCACGGCGGTCGGCGTGGTGCTCGGCACCGCGGCGTACATGAGCCCCGAACAGTCGAAGGGGCGCGCCGCCGATCGGCGCAGCGACGTGTGGGCGTTCGGCTGCGTGCTCTACGAGATGCTGACCGGCGCGCGTCCGTTCGCCGCGGACGACGTGTCCGGGACGGTCGCGGCGATCCTCGAACGGCAGCCCGCGTGGGACCGGCTCCCCCCGTCCACGCCGCCAATCGTGCGGCGGCTGCTCCGCCGATGCCTGGAAAAAGATCCGGCGCGCCGGCTGCGCGACATCGCAGACGCGCGGCTCGACATCGAAGATGCGCTGGCGCCGCAGGCGGCGGACTCCGCTCGTGCCGCCGACGCGAGCGGCGGACGGTCCGCGGCCTCGGTGGCCGCCGCTGTCGCGGCCACGGCGCTCGTCACGGCGGCGATCGTGTGGTGGCTGAAGCCGTCAACGCCGGCCGCGCCGGCGGGCACCGCGCGATTCCTCATCGCGCCCGCCGAGGCGATGACGGCGGCGGAGGGCGTGCTGGTCATGTCGCGCGACGGCCGCCGCATCGCCTACGCCGCAGGGGCAGGCGGCCGGCAGCGCCTGTTCGTGCGCGAGGTCGATCAGTTCGCCAGCAAGCCGATTCCCGAGACCGAAGGCGTCGTCAGCGCCACGTTCTCGCCGGACGGGCAGTCGATCGCGTACGTCGCCGACCGCAAGCTGCGGATCGCGTCCCTCGCCGGCGGCACCCCGCTGACGCTCCGGGACCGCGTCGACGGCGCGGGACTCTGGTGGACGGTGGACCAGACCATTCTGTACAACCCTGGGACGGCCACGGGCATCTGGCGGATCCCCGTGACCGGCGGCGAGCCGAGTGCCGTCACCAAGCCGGGAGCGACGGACAACGAGCAGCGGTTTCCCGAGCTGCTGCCCGGCGGCAAGGGCCTGCTCTTCAGCGCGCGCGGCGGTGTGGTGACCGACGGGCAGATATACGCGGAGTCGCTGCAGACGCACGAGCGGCGCGCGATCGTGCAGGGATCGGCGCCGCACTACCTGCCCACCGGTCACCTCGCGTTCGTCAGAGCCGGCACGCTCTTCGCCGTCCGCTTCGACGCGGACCGCCTCGAGGCGAAAGGCGCGCCCGTGACGCTTCTCGAAAACATCCACGAAGCGCGCTCCGGCCAGCCGCTCATCGGCTACAGCGACGTCGGATCGATCGTGTACCTCCCGACGCTGGTCGACGAGGGATCGAACGCGCTCGTCTGGGTGGACCGCGACGGAGTGGAGCAGCCGGCGGGCGCATCCGGGCGTCCGTTCGCGCAGCCGCGTCTCTCACCCGACGGCCGCCGCGTCGTCGCGTCGATGCGCGGCAACGCCGAAGATCTCTGGCTCATCGATCTCGAGCGCGGGACGTCGAGTCGCCTGAACGCAGGGACCAACGCGTCGTTTCCCGTGTGGACGCCGGACGGCCGGCGCCTGACCCTCGCTGCGTCGAAGGAAGGGTCGTACGAAATGTACTGGCGGCCGGTCGACGGCAGCCGACCCGACGAGCGGCTCATGTCCGGCGCGTGGCCGAACTATCCGTTCTCGTGGGCGTCCGACGGAAAGCACCTTGCCTTCGTCTCCGTCAATCCGGCGACGCTGCAGGACATCCGGGTGCTCGACGTGGATCACAAAGGGTCGTCGATGCCGTTCGTCGAGACCCAGTTCCGCGAGGGCGCGCCGGCGTTCTCGCCCGACGGCAAGTGGATCGCATACGTGTCCGACGAAACGGGCCGATTCGAGATCTACGCGCGGCCGTTCCCCGGTCCCGGCGAGAAGTGGCCGATTTCGCTCGAGGGAGGCAACGAGCCGGTGTGGCGGCGCGACGGGAAGCAGTTGTTCTACCGCGCGGGTGACGCGCTGATGGCGGTTGACGTGCAGACGTCGCCGGCGTTTTCAGCGGGCAAGCCGCGGAAGCTCTTCGACAAACCGTACGAACGCAGCATGGCGCTGTGGCCGGACTACGACGTGTCGCCAGACAATCAGCGGCTCCTGATGGTGCGGCGGGAAAACCCTTCGCCGCCGGCGACCCACATCAACATCGTCCTCAACTGGCTCGATGAGTTGAAGCAGAAGCTGCCCGCACAATAGCGCCGCCTTTGGGTCTGATCGCTACTTCGCTGAGCACTTCTCTGCGATCGTCTCCACCTTGTCGACGGCGACACGCCGCGGCCGCTCGGTGACGCCGCCGCCGCTGCTCAACTCG
>DASQHH010000132.1:0-4101 GCA_035632195.1 Vicinamibacterales bacterium | reverse complement strand
GAAGGTCTTCAAGACGACAGCGCGGGGCACCGACGTGATTCTCGAGCTCTTCGGTCCGGGCGATCCGGTCGGCGCCGTCGCCGCGTACGAAGGACGCGCGTACCCGGCCAGCGCCCTGGCACTCGAGCCGACGACGTGTGTGCTGATTCCGCGGCAGGCGTTCTTTTCCCTGCTGGAAACACACCCCAGCATGGTTC
Source organism: Vicinamibacterales bacterium (assembly GCA_035632195.1). Classification (GTDB taxonomy): domain Bacteria; phylum Acidobacteriota; class Vicinamibacteria; order Vicinamibacterales; family CAVVIG01; genus DASQHH01. The sequence continues at coordinate 3,904 of DASQHH010000132.1, read as the reverse complement.
GCGGTCTCCTCGTCGGGCTCACGCACAGGCTGGTCGAGCTCACGAATCGGTTGACCGAACTCTCGGGCGGCCGGATCGAAGCGCGGTTGGCGCGCTTCTTTCTGAAGCTCGGTGACGACATGGGTCAGAAGCGTCCGGACGGAACGTTTATTCCATTGACGCTGTCGCGGCAGGAAATTGCCGACATGATCGGGACGACCATCGAAACGTCCATCCGCATCATGAGCCGATGGGGCAAAGAGGACGTCGTCCGGACCGAAAGGGACGGCATCGTGGTCGTCGATCGGGCCGCTCTCGAATCGGCGGCGATGGGCTAGAGATCCCGCCGATTCATCAGCCGGACGCCCACGATCAGCGGAGCGGCAATCCACGTCGTCAGCACCACGGTCGCGGCCATTGGCGCGACCGTCGATCCCCCGAGGAACCGAAGCCACGCGTCGCCGGCAGCGCCGAGCACGTTGGGCGTGCCGGCAACCAGCAGAGTCACGACCCGAACGAGATCCGCGGGATTCCCGAAGACGGACGCGAACAGGATCCGGCTGCCGGCCGGGCCGGTGATCCACGACGCCAGCGACAACGCTGCGCCGTCGTACAGGAGCACGAAGAAGAACCACACGAAGGTCGCGATACTGAGCGCGGCCGCGCGCGTCGGCGTCGAGGCCGCGATGACGGCCGCGATCGACAGAAAGATCAGCGCGAGAACGACCGACGCAGCGACGAACAGCGCATAGCCGGCAACGCCGACTGGGCCGCTGCTCGATCCGACCACCGCCGCACCGACGCCGAGTCCAGCCACGATTGCGCCGCCGAGCGCCGCGGCCTGTCCGACCCATCGGCCGACGACAATCGTTGCGCGGCCGACGGGCTGGGCGAACAGGAACGGTTCACCGTCCTGTTCCACGGCCTGACCGGAAATCCCGAGCACGAGCGCCGCAAGCGGGACGAGGATCAACGACAGCGGCACCAGGGTCATCGTCGTACGCGCGAATTCATCCGAGCCGGACACGTCGTTGGCCGCGCCCGACGCGTACGCCGCTGCGGCCGCGATCAGCGCGAAGGCGGCGCCGAGCAGCCGGACCCATTTCAGACGGACCGCGGCGACGAATTCCAGCCGGGCGATCGTCCGCAGATCGGCAGTCATCGCGTCTCTCCGCTGGCAGCGCGGACGAGGTCACTGAACGTCAGCGCGCGTCCGATCCGATCCGCGGCTCTGGCCGCGGGTGCGGTGGGAAAAGCCTGGAAACCCGAGCCCATCGCCGTGTGTGCATCCGCCGGCTGGGCGAACGAGACGGAGTCCGCATCGACCCATTCGTCACCGACCCGCACGAACGCGCGCGCCGCCTGATGGTGCACGGCCCAATCAGCCGCCAGGCAGCCGACGTCGTCGTAGAAGCGCGTGTCTTCCGATGCCGACACGATCTGCGCCGCGCCGTGCTCGGTCGAGATCAGCATGCGGCAGCGGTCGCACTCAACGCGATCCACTGCCAGAGGCTGCGGCGTCACCGCGCGGCTCGCGCACCCGAACGTCAGCGTCGCGGCCACGGCAACCAGAAATGGCGTCCTCATGATCGCCCCACATTTCCCTCTCAAGCATCCGTTCCCAGCGCCGCAGATCGAACTCTCCTCGTGCGTCCGACTCGATCCGCCCGCTGCGCAATAGCACCACGCGCGTGGCGAGGTGACGGATGTCGGCTGGAACGTGCGTCGTGAACAGCAGCGTGCGGCCGTCCTGCTGGAGCTGACGGGCGCGCTGGAACAGGATGCGCGACGCCGTAGGATCGAGATTCGCCGACGGCTCGTCGAAGATGTACAAACCCGCGGGCGGCAAGAACGCCACGGCCATGGCCAGCCGCTGACGCTCCCCGCCGGACAGATGACCGACGGTGCGATCGGCGAGCGCCTCCAGGCCACAGGCATCGAGCTCGCGATCGACCGCGGTTCGGACGAGCCCGCGCAGACGCGCCACGACGGCGACCGTTTCCCGGACGGTCAAGGTCGTCGGGAACACTGGACGCTGCGGCAGATAGCTCAGACACTTGCGCGCCGCCACCGGATGGCGCGCGATATCGACCCCGCCGACGACGATTCGCCCGCGATCGGGATGAACGAGTCCGACGATGCAGCCGAGCGTTGTCGTCTTTCCCGACCCGTTCGCGCCGACGAGCGCCACGCTCTCGCCCGCGCCGATGTCAAGGTCGAGGCCGTCGAGCACGGATCTCGCGCCGAACGACTTGGCCAGTCCGGTCACCGTCAGCATGGGTCTCCCCTCCGGCCGGCCACGAGGGCGAACGCTGCGAACACGGCAATCAGCGACAGCGCACCGGCGTGTGACGTCGTCTTCGACGCTGTCACGGGGATCGTCTGAACGGGCGTGCGGACGAGGGGCCGATCGTCCACCGCGTCCGTGGGTGCAGTACCGGTGAGCCGCCTCGCCAGCTCGAGCCCTGTCGCGGCCGGACTCTGCAGGAAGATGCGCGTCGCGGCGTTGGCGCCCTCGAGCTGCTCGAACGCGCCAAGTATCGGATGCGGACGATCGCCAATCCCGTCGCCGTCGAAATCGAAGCCGCGGTAGCGGCTCCAGTAATTGCCCCGGCCGTCGATCGACCAGCGCGTCATCGAATCGCGGCCGTTCAGCACCACGTCGCTCCAGTTGCCCGCGAACGCGTTGCCGCCAAAACGATTCGTCTCGGCGCTCGAGAACAGCGTCACCGCGGTGTCGTTCTCAGAAAACGCGTTGCCGCGGAACGTGTTCGACGACGATCCGTCGACGAGCAGGCCGCGCACGTTCTCGACGATGACGTTGTCGCCGACGGCGGAATCGTCGCAGTCCTTCAGCGTGATGCCGACGCCGGGCACGCCGCGGTTGCGGGCGATGCGGTTTCGTTCGACGCGAATGCGCCGCGAGTTCATGATGTTCGCGCCGAGGACGGAGTCCGCAAACGTATTCCCGGCGATGACGGCATCGTCGGAGAACATGTCGTGGAGTCCGTACCGGGAATCGGTCACGATGTTGTCGTAGGCGCGGCCGCGCGGCGCGTACTGGAAGTAGATGCCGTCGCGCTCGCCGCTGATGCGATTGCGCGCGATGAAGTTCTCGGGCCCTCGATAGACGTAGATGCCGTCGCCGCGCTGCCCGAACGCGCGGTCCCTGAGTCCGGCAATCTCATTGCCCGTAATCTCGTTGTGCCGCGCGTCGGCGACGACGATGCCGTAGAAGGCGCGGCGGATGCGGTTGTCCGCGATCCGGTTGGCGTTCGATCGGATCTGAACCGCCGCATCCATCTCGTTCGTCTCGCCGATCCCGCTTCCCTCGATGATGAAGCCGCGGAGCTCGCAGCCGGGCGCGACGATCGTAATCACCGATCCGACGCCCGTGCCGAACAGCGTCGGCCAGCCCTCGCCGACCATCGTCAACCGTTTATCGACGACGAGATCCTCGCGATAGACGCCGCGGCGAACCTCGATGCGATCGCCGATCGATGCCGCGGCGATGGCCGGCGCTATCAGCGGGAAGTCCGCGCCCGCGCCGCCGACAGTCCATGTGCGCGGATCGGCATACGCGGTTGCCGCGAGCACCAACACCATCGCCGCGGACGCTGCGGGGCGCATCATCACGCAGCCGCCTTCAGCGAGTGCTGCGGCGCGCCGTCACGGCGGCGCCGCAGCCCGGCGATCGACAGGGCGGCCGCCGATAGCAGCATGACCGCGCCGACATGCGGAAACGACCAGACCGTGAAGTTGCCGACCCGCACCGGGCCGACGAGCGGCGGCGTGAAATCGCGGACGGCGCGAATCGGCGCGTGGCGATCGCGATCGTGTCCGACGCGATAGAGACGGTTCTGCACGGCGACGGCCGATCCGATCAGAAACGCGATGAGCGCGAACGCCGTGACCCCGCGGAACG
>DASQHH010000131.1:0-5566 GCA_035632195.1 Vicinamibacterales bacterium | reverse complement strand
GCCGTCCCCGAAGGTGGATTCGAGCGCACGTTGAAGGTCGCCTTGAGAGAACTGTCGAAATGACCGAGCGCGTGGTGGCCGGCGCACGCGGCGAGGAGGATGCGCAGTTCGAAGCGGGTCTGCGCCCGCAGCGGCTCGACGAATATGTGGGGCAGGATCGCATCCGCGAGAATCTGCTCGTCACGATCGCCGCTGCCAGACAGCGGGGAGAGCCGCTCGATCACGTCCTCCTGTACGGGCCGCCAGGCCTGGGCAAGACGACCCTCGCCAACGTCATCGCGAAGGAACTCGGCGCTCAGATCCGATCCACGTCGGGTCCGGCGATCGAAAAGCCGCGCGATCTCGTCGGCATCGTCACCAACCTCGATCCGGGAGACGTGCTCTTCATCGACGAGATCCACCGCATGTCGCCGGCGGTCGAAGAGATTCTCTATCCCGCTCTCGAAGACTACGAAGTGGATATCGTCGTCGGGCAGGGACCCAGCGCGCGGACCGTCAAGATGCGGCTGGAGAAGTTCACCTTGATCGGCGCCACGACACGGACGAGCCTCCTGACGTCTCCGCTGCGATCGCGCTTCGGCATCTCCCACCGGCTCGAGTTCTACACCGTCGCGGATCTCGAAGAGATTGTGCGCCGTTCGGCGAGGATCCTGAACGTCTCGATGGAGGATGGCGCCGCGGCGGAGCTCGCAAAGCGGGCCCGCGGAACGCCGCGGATCGCCAATCGGCTGCTTCGAAGAGTGAGGGACTTCGCGCAGGTGCGCGCAAACGGCGTCGTCACGGTTGCCGTCGCTCGGGATGCGTTGAAACTGCTCGACGTCGATGAGCAGGGTTTCGACGAGCTCGATCGCGCCCTGCTTCGAACGATCATCGACAAATTCGGCGGCGGACCGGTGGGCCTCAACACGATCGCGGCGGCGCTCAGCGAAGAGAAGGACGCGATCGAGGACATTTACGAGCCGTTTCTGATACAAGGTGGGTTCCTGGATCGCACGCCGAGAGGCCGCGTCGCCACTCCTCGCGCGTATGCCTATTTCGGGCTCGAGGCGCCGGCCGGCGAACGAAGGGATGCACGATTGTGGTAGTTCGACAGACAGTCAAGCGCCCGCCGCGCGCGGGAGGGCGGCCGACGGCGCTGCAGGCGCTCGCGACCTACGTCCCGCCGAAGCTGCTGACCAACGCCGACCTCGAGAAGCTGGTCGACACGAGCGACGAATGGATCCTGCAGCGGACGGGCATTCGCGAGCGCCATATCGTCGATGCGGGCGTCGCGTCGTCCGATCTCGGCAAAGAAGCGGCGATCCAGGCGATCGCGCGCGCGGGCCTCACCCCCGACGACATCGACGTCATCATCGTCGGCACCGTGACGCCGGACATGCTGTTTCTGAGCACCGCGTGCCTCATCCAGGAGAAGATTGGCGCGCACCGCGCCTGGGGCTTCGACCTGAGCGCCGCCTGTTCGGCCTTCACGTTCGCGTTGACCACCGGCGCGCAGTTTGTCGCCACGGGCGCCTACGAGCACGTCCTCGTCGTCGGGTCGGACGTGATGTCCAGCATCATCGACTACAAGGACCGCGCGACGTGCGTGCTGTTCGGCGACGGCGCCGGCGCGGCGGTGCTCTCGCCGGCGCGCGCCGGCCAGGGCGCCATTCTCGATTTTGAGTGCGAGATCGACGGCAGCGGCGGACCCGCGCTCTGCATGCCGGCCGGCGGCAGCCGGCAGCCGGCATCGCACGAGAGCGTTGACCAGCGGCTCCATTTCGTGAAGCAGGACGGCGGCGCCGTGTTCAAGTTCGCGGTCCGCAAGACCGAGGAAATCGCGACGCGGGTTCTCGAGCGCAACGGGCTGACGCCACACGACATCGACCTGTTCGTTTCGCACCAGGCCAACCGGCGGATCATCCAGTCGGCGACGGAGAAGCTGGGTATTCCGCCCGACAAGGTCATCATCAACATCGATCGGTTCGGCAACACGACCGCCGCGACGATTCCGCTCGCGCTGAACGATGCCGTCTGCTCGGGCAAGCTGAAAAAAGGCGACCTGGTGCTGCTGGCGTCGGTAGGCGCCGGCTTCACGGTCGGGTCGGTCCTCCTGCGCTGGGGTTTCTGACATCGCCCGCGTCTTTCTCCTGTCTCCGGCGAACTGTTCGGGCCGGCGGGCCAGCCAGATCCTGTCGCCGCGCGCCGAGTTTCCCCTCGCCTGCGCGATGCGCTCGAGGCAGGGCGCGCCGCTCGGCGACGTCTTCGCGTTCGTCAGCGGGCTGTACTTCCGCGGCAAGCTGACCTACGCCAGGCGGTTCGCGTCGCCTCCCGAGGCCGGCAATCCGGTCATCGGCAGCGGCGTACACGTCATTACTCCCAATGCCGGACTGCGGGAGCCCGACACGTGCATCACGCCGCGCGCGCTGCGGGCCTTCGGCGAAGAGGATGTGCACGTCGACAACGTCCGCTACCGCCGCCCGCTCGAGAAGGCCGCCCGGATCCTGCGCGCCGAGATCGGGCCCGACTGCGACGTCGTGCTGCTCGGCAGCGTGGCTTCGCCCAAGTACGTCGACGTTCTCACCGCCATCTTCGGAGATTGCCTGCAGTTTCCCGTCGACTTCGTCGGGCGGGGCGACATGAGCCGCGGCGGTCTGCTGCTGCGCAGGGCGAGCGAAGGCGTCGAGCTGCCGTATGTTCCGGTCCGCGGCGCCGTGCTCCACGGGGCGCGGCCCCCGAAGCTAACGCCCCTTTGCCGCTGAACATCCCGCGCGATCAGGACAACGTCATCCTGACCATCGACGGCCGGGATGTCCGCCTCACGAATCTCCGCAAGATCTTCTGGCCGCAGCTGAAAGTGACGAAAGGCGATTTGATTCAGTACTACGCGGACGTGTCGACCGCCCTTTTGCCGCACATCCGCAACCGCGCCATGGTGATGAAGCGGTATCCGCACGGCGCATCCGGTGACTTTTTCTTCATGAAGCGGGCGCCGGCGCCGCGGCCCGCGTGGATCGAAATCTGCCGCATCGATCACGGTCATGGAAACGTGATCGATTTCCCGATGATTCAGGACCTCGCGGCGCTTCTCTGGGTGATCAATCTCGGCTGCATCGATCTCAACCAGTGGTACGCGACGTGCGACGATGTGGATCGTCCCGACTATCTGCATTTCGACCTCGATCCCGGCACCGCGCCGTTCGACCGTGTGCTCGAGACGGCGCTTCTCGTTCACGAGGCGCTCGAGTCGCTGAAGATGCCGTCGGTGGTGAAGACCACCGGGTCCAAGGGCCTGCACGTGTACGTGCCGATCGTGCGCGGACCGCATCAGAAGGACGTCTGGACGTTCGCGAAGGCTCTCGCTGTGGAGCTCGCGTCACGGCATCGGTCACTGATGACGGCGGAGTACCGCGTCGCGAGCCGGCCCGCCGGCCGCGTCCTGATCGATTACAACCAGAACCGCTGGGGCAGCACGCTCGCGTCGGTCTATTCGGTCAGGCCGCGAGTGGATGCGGCGGTGTCGACGCCTGTGACCTGGAAGGAAGTTGCGCGGGGCATCCGTATCGAAGACTTCACCATCCGGAATGTTCCCGCGCGCATAAAGAGGGTCGGAGATTTGTGGAAACCGCTCTTCAACCGTCGTAGGCGCTTCGACTTGAGGAGGTTTGTTTAGAACTCTATGTTCGAATGAGCGACATGTGTTCTATTCGGTGACATAACTCACACTTTCGACATATTCAGCCAGTTTTTTGGCCTTGTTCTCACAATTGCGCAGTTTGCGTGTTCCTTTTTCCAACAGAGACACATTGTCATACCACGTGCCATCCAGTCATATACAACGCTCGCAAGGTATTCGATAACAATCAGTTACGAGGTTTATTCAGCGTTCAGGGACTGTACGGCCGTGCTCTTGCTCTATGGCTCAGCCGAAATGAGTTCGGGACGCCTGTCTTTCGCCGCTCTGCTGGCCCTCGCGATCAGCGCCCCCGCATTCGCCCACGGCTCCGCCGACGGCAAGGTTGACCGCGCGCTCCAGGATCACCTGCGCACGGGTGCCCCGACGCAGTCCGTCATCATCACGGTCAAGCCGGGTTATCGCGACACGCTTCGCACGGCTCTGCTGAAGCATGGTGACCGCCTCAAGTCCGAGCATCCGCTGATCGAGTCCCTGACGGTCGAGGTCCACAGCGAGGACATCACCGAGCTCGCGAACCAGCCCTGGGTTGAATCGATTGCGAGCGACGCGGTCGTGTCGGCCAAGGGCGGGCCGCCCCAATCGCAAATGCAGTCGTGGCTGACCAGCGTGCGCTCATCGGTCGCGACACCGGTCGCGACGACGTCACTCCGCCCGACACTGGGCCTGCCCGGCGTCCCGAACTCCAGTTCGGTAACCGGGGCGACGGGCGTGACCGTTGCGATTATCGATTCCGGCATCGCGCCCAACGACGACTTCGAAGGCCGCATCACGGGCTTCTACGACTTCACCCAGGGCGGCATCCCGACGACTCCGTACGACGACTACGGCCACGGCACGCACGTCGCCGGGTTGATCGGCAGCAGCGGCAAGCTGACAAATTATCAGTACGCCGGCGTTGCTCCGGACGTGCACCTCGTTGGATTCAAGGTGCTCGACGGCACGGGTCAGGGGAAGACGAGCGACGTCATCAAGGCGATCGAGTACATCGTTGCCAACCAGGCGAAGCTGAACGTCCAGATCATCAACCTGTCGCTCGGCCACCCGATTTATGCGCCGGCGAAGTACGACCCGCTCGTGCAGGCAGTTGAAAAGGCGACCGCCGCCGGCCTGATCGTCGTCACGGCCGCCGGCAATTTCGGTCAGACGCAGAAGGGCCCTGCCTCCGGTTACACAGGTATCACCTCGCCCGGCAACGCGCCGTCGGCGATTACGATTGGAGCCGCCGCGACTCAGGACACGGTGACGCGCGATGACGACGTCGTGGCGCCGTACAGCTCGCGCGGCCCGACGTGGTTCGATGCGTACGCCAAGCCCGACGTTGTTGCACCGGCTCACAACCTGGCCTCCGATGCGAGCACGTCGTCGTACCTGTACAAGCTGCTGAAAGCCAATCACGTCGGCGCCAAGAACGGCGAGCAGCTGTTGGCGCTGAGCGGCTCCAGCATGGCGACTGCGGTAACGAGCGGCGTCGTCGCGCTGATGCTGCAGGCGCACAACCAGTCGGGTTATCACCACCAGGCGCCGCTGACGGCCAACCTCGTGAAGGGCATGCTGCAGTTCAGCGCCATCAAGCTGAACGGCGGCGATGTGCTGACGCAGGGAGCTGGCGAAATCAACGCCGCCGGCGCGATTGCGCTGGCCGGCGCGATCGACACGGGCGCTCAGAATTGGTGGCTCGGGTCGCTCGTGTTGCCGGCGAGCACCATCGGCAACCAGGTGTACACGTGGTCGCGTGAAGTCATCTACGGCGCGAACGTGCTCGGCGGCGACGTGCTCTACGTGAACAACATCGCCTGGTCGACCAACGTCGTCTGGGGCACCCAGGCCGTCTGGGGCGCCGGCGTCGTCGTCGATGCCGACAACATCGTCTGGCGCGCCGTATCCGTCTGG
>DASQHH010000130.1:0-5747 GCA_035632195.1 Vicinamibacterales bacterium | reverse complement strand
CGCAACGTTGTAGTTCCCGAACGGTCCGCCGTGAATTTCGAGAATCAACGGGTACTTCTTCGACGCATCGAACGACGGCGGCTTGGTGACCCACGCCATCACCTTCGCGCTGCCGCTCGACGTGTAGGTGATCTCTTCGGTGGCGCCGAGCTGAATGCCCTGGAGCACGTCGGCGTTGACGTCGGTCAGCTTCACGATCTGACCGGGCTGCTTGAGGTCGACCTTGACCACGTCCTGCGGGTGCTTGAGATCCGCGGAGATACCGGCGGCGATCCCGTTCTTCGAGATCGAATCGAACGAGAGCATCTGTCGGCCGGATGTGAGCGCTTTCACGCCGCCGACCAGGGCGGCGAACGCGACGTTGCGCGCGCCGCGGTCGTCGGCGTCGAAGTAGACGCCGCTGCCGTCAGCCGCCCATTTCAGGTTGATCGGATCGCGATCGAAGTCGCCGCTGATCTTGCGCATGTCTCCGGAGCCGTTGCTCGCGAGCGGCATCACCCACAGGTCGCTGACCGTGTGCGTATGCCCGGTCGGAGCGAAGCCGGTGAACGCGACCATGCGTCCGTCGGGCGACCACTTCGCGCTCCGCGGCGTTTCGCTGACGCGCGTGACCTGCGTGGCCGGGCCGTCGGCGTCGATCCAGCGGACGAAGAGCTGCGATCCCCGCGGTTCGCCTTCGGCCTGGTACAGCAGGCGCTTGCCGTCAGGCGACCACCTGGCCGCGGAACCCTTCGTCAGGAAACGGTGCTGCGAACCATCGATATTGATGATCCACAGCTCCGATTCCCACCGGTCATCCATCTTGTTCACGTGCTGGCGCGTGTAGACGATGCGCGCGCCGTCGGGAGAAATCTGGGCGTCGCTGACGCGCTCCCAGTCCAGATAGTGCTCGGTCGTCAGCAGCGTGTCCGACCGTTTTTCCTGCGCGCGGACGGCGACGCCGGCGCCCAGCGCTGCGACAGTCAGCGCGATCGCAATGCGTTTCATCATGGAGCTACTCCTTTACTGCCGGCCCGCGCTCGTCGACTTCGGCGTGTTCGATTGATCGAGTCCCTGCACCGACAGCCGCCGGTTCGGCATCCTGAGCAGCGCCTGCTGGAACTGCGAGGCGGCTTCCTTCGGCCGATGCTGACTGTAGAGCAGGAACTGGCCGTACAACTCGAACGAGGGTTTGATCGGCTCGGGCGGTCCAGACGGCGGGTCGAGCGTCGACTCGATGGCGACGGCTTCCTTCAGCAGCCGCTCGGCGTCAGCGATGTTGTTCTGGATGTGCGCGATGCCCGAAGCCACTTCTTTCGCCATCACCGCGATCGGCTTCGCCCGATACGCGTTCGAGCCTGACTCGGCCTGCTTCTGCATCGTCGTCAGAATGTCGAGCGCGCGGGTGGCCGTCTCGAGGTCGTTCAAGTGGGCCGCGCTGAATCCGGCGGCGAAGACATAGGCGGCGTTGCCGTCGTAGTTCGGCGCGCCGCCGTCGCGGACCGGACCAGACGCCAAAGGCAGTTTTTCCCACTTCTCGGTCTCGACGATCTGCCGCGCGACCATCGACGAATACCCGCTCTGCACGCCCGGTGTCTTATCCCTGTCGGCCACGGCCTTCGCCGTCGCGAGCGCCTTCGCCGCGTCGTCGAACTTCCCTTCCTGCAGATACGCGTACTGCAGCCACGACAGCGTGTGGAAGTCCTCGCGGCCGCGCGGCAGGCCTTTCGCAATCGCGAGATCGTCGGCCGCCCTGTAGGCCACGACGTTCGACTTGACGACGTCGTCCCACATGCCGAGCTGCACGAAGATGTGCGACGGCATGTGGAGCGCATGAGCGGCGGACGGAGCGATCTTCGAGTACGCGCGCGCCGCCGGCAGCGCCAGGATCGCGTGGTCCGGGTCATCGAATGCGTGGATGATGAAGTGAGCAGCTCCGGGGTGTTGCGGATTGCGCTGGAAAACGCCCTCGGCGATCGACGCCGCCAGCATCGCGTTGCGGATGCTCTTGTCGCCCGGCCTCGCGGTTCCGAGCAGCGCCAGCGCGTAGAACGTCGCGAGGTCGTCGTCGTCCGGGTACTTCTCGTGAATCTTCCGCAGCGTGTCGGCGTACGCGATGTCGCGCGTCAGCTTGTCGCCCGTCCCGTACAGCACCTCGAGGGACTCGACCAGCATGCGTTCTTTCCCGGCCGGCGCCTTCGCGGCTCGAGCCGCGGCCGTCGGCGCGAGGCGCTCCATGACTTTGCGGGCGGCCGCCTGGTCCTGCTGCGCCCACAGCGGATGGTTGAAGCTCATCGCTTCGCCCCAGTAGCCCAGCGCGAAGTCCGGGTCCGCCTTCTCCGCCTGCTGGAACGCCTCGGCGGCGATGTCGAATTCGAAGTTGAACAGCGCCTTGACGCCGGTGAGGAATGGTTCCTGCGCCGCCGGCTTCGCCGACGACGGGAAGTGGATCGTGCCGAGCGCTTTGGGCGCCGGCGACTGCGCCGCAAGCGACACCGACAGAGCAACGGCGAGCGACACGCAAGCGAGTCTCATTCCACCCTCCAAACCGGGGCATTCTAACAGGGTTAGAATCCTCGGGCGGGCCCCGGGGCTGAACTTATGACGATCCGGCCGGCGACGGCCGCCGATGCCGCCGCCATCTGCGCCATCCACAACGAAGGCATCGTCGATCGCGTCGCGACGCTCGACACCGACCCGCGCACGCTCGACACCACCCTGGCGTGGTTGAGCGATCGGTCGCCGCGCCATCCGGTCATCGTGGCCGAAACCGCCGACGGCGTCGTCGGCTGGGGCAGCCTCAATCGGTTCAACGCGCGGGCCGCGTACGACCACGTCGCCGACTTTTCGGTCTACGTCGCGCGGGTCCGGCGCGGCCATGGATTCGGTCGTCAACTGCTCGATCGCCTCGTGGCGCTCGCCCGCGAGCACCGCTTCCACAAGCTCGTGCTGTCGACGCTTGCCGTCAATCGTGCGGCGATCGCGCTCTACGAGCGCTGCGGCTTCTCGCACGTCGGCATCTATCGCGAACAGGGGCTCGTCGACGGACGGTGGGTCGACGTCGTCATCATGGAGAGAGTGCTATAAGGCGGTTCGTCGATCGCCGCGACGCCGGCCGTCATCTCGCGGGACGCCTCGCCGCGTACGCCGACCGGGCCGACGTCATCGTCCTCGCCCTGCCGCGGGGCGGCGTCCCCGTCGCGTTCGAAATCGCACGGGCGCTGGGCGCCCCCCTCGAGGTCTTCGCCGTGCGGAAGCTTGGCGTCCCGGGTCATCCTGAGCTCGCGATGGGCGCCATCGCGAGCGGCGGCGTCCGCATCGTCAGCCGCGCGATCGTGGACGATCTCGGCATCGATTCGGACACGGTCGATGCGGTCGCCGACCGCGAGGCGGCCGAGCTCGAACGGCGCGAGCGCCTCTATCGAGGCGATCAGGCGCTGCCGGCGCTCGAGGGAAGAACCGTGATCCTCGTCGACGACGGCCTGGCGACGGGCGCGACGATGGAGGCGGCGATCATGGCGGTGCGGCGGCTGGGCGCGGCGCGCATCGTCGCGGCAGCGCCGGTCGGCGCGCGCGATTCGTGCGCGCGTCTCGCCAGGAGCGCGGACGAGGTCGTCTGCGCGGAAATGCCGGACGACTTCCACGCGGTCGGCGAGTGGTACCAGCGTTTCGACCAGACCACCGACGATGAAGTAATCGAGCTGCTCCGGCTTCGATGACTCAGTTGGCGCAACGCCCGGTCACCGTACGCTCGAGCACCGGGATTGCGTCGATGACCATCGCGATCAGCACGACGTTCCGCGCGACGACGAGAGCGGTTCCGATCGGCATCATGTGCATCACTGCGCCGTAATGCGACCAGAAAGCCCACGTCAGCAGCACGGCGGCAACCGTCAGCGCCGCGCTGCGCCGATCTCCTTCGATGTACGCGAGGGCCCCGCCTGGGGCCAGCCAGATCATGAACTGCGCGGAAAACAGCGGGGAGAACAGCAGCAGCGTCGCGACCGAGGCGAGCCACGCTGTGCCGATCCGTCCGTGGCGCGCTCCGGTCCACGCCGTCCATGCGCACAGCGGTGCGGCGACGACGAATAGCATCAACGCAACACCAGGGGGCATGGATCCGATCCGCCACGCGCCCGCTTCTTCCCGAACCGATCCCCAGCGGAGGAAGTCGAGCACCGCTCCAACCGTGCCTTCGATCTGCCATCCCGTCGCGCCGCGGAACGTGACGACCTGGTACATCCCGTTCCATCCTGCGGTCGCGAACCAGGCCGCGAAGATGACGCTTCCGGTCGCGACGAGGGCGGCGATCGCGGTGGTTCGCCTCTGCCGGCTCTCGGAGGCCAGGAGCATCGGCACGAGCAGGAGCGGCCAGATCTTGAACGACGCGCCGACGGCAATGGACGTCCCGGCGAGCACCGGCCGGCGGCGCCGCCACGCGGCAGCCCCAACCACCGCCGCCGCGGTCGACCAGATCTCCACTCGACCGAGGACGAGATCCATGAGCGGCAGCAGGATGACCGCGCACATTGCGCTGGAGCGCAATCCCCAACCCCATGCAAGCGCGCCGAGGACGACCGCGTCGCCGATGACGTTCGCGAGCAGCAGCACGAACGTGAAGCAGCCCATGGCGTAGCCACACTGGCTCGCGATGATCTTGAAGGGCACCGCTTCGCCGAAAGCGCGCTCGACGGGATAGTCGACGTACAGGCGTCCTGGCGTCGACGCGATTTCGAAATAGCGCGGCGCGTCCCCGACATCGACCAGGTTCGTCGCGTACACCAGAAAGACCGCTGCATGCGCGACGAGCGCGACCGCAAGGACGCGATGGGGAACACGGTCGACCCAGCCGCACAGCCGGAGTGCGAGCGTCCGAACCGACGTCGCGATCCAACGAACGGCCGCCTGCGTCGGCGCGCCGTGAGTGGCCGAGGGCGAGTCCGGCAGAGGCGCCATCGTACCACGGTGCGCTCCGGTACAATCCGGCGTGCCGATGGCCGTCAACTTCGCGATCGCGCTCGCGGCGACGCTGATATTCAAGCTCGCGCTGTTCTCGTACGCCGCATCCGGCGCCGAGGGCTACACGTCGGCGCTCGCATGGTACCCGCGGCTCGCGCTGTGTCTCGGCTGGGATGTCGTCTCGGCGGCGATCGTCGGCGCGATCGCGACGGCTCCGGCGCTCGCACTGCGATCGCGCCGGCCGGCGGCGATTGCATCCGCGACTGTGCAGGCCGCGTACGCGATCTTTCTCGTCATCAGCTATCACGTTGCGGTCATCGTGGGTGCGCCGCTCGACAAGGCCGCCATCGATCTGTGGTTCTTCTATGCCGATCCCTCCGTGGGAGGGACGGCTCGAATTCTGAGCGACTCGGTAGCGCCGTACTTTACGCCCGCGTTGTATGTGGAGGCCGCGGCCGCGGTGCTGCTGCCCATTGCGGCGATGGCGTGGCTGCGGCGGCGGACGCCGCCGCGCCTCTCGCCGCGCGGTGGCGGCGTTCTGGTAACCGCGGTCGTCCTGACCGTCGCAGGCGTGCCGGGGCTCGCCAACGGTCCGCTTGCCGTCCACACGTTCGGACTCGAGCGCAGTCCGCTGACGATGCTGATCGGATCGTATGCGCGCGCACCGCTCGCGATGTTCCGTGCGCGCGGCGCAGCGCCGGCCGATCCGTTCTGTTTCGACGCCTCGTCGCCCGTTCCAATCGGCGGGACCGATCCGCTCAAGGGTGTGGCGCCGAAGCGCACTAACCTGGTGCTGGTCATTCTCGAGT
>DASQHH010000129.1:0-3448 GCA_035632195.1 Vicinamibacterales bacterium | reverse complement strand
TGCTGCTCGCCGCAGAGGCGCTGCAGCCGGTTGACACTGCCACGACCGTCCGGGTCAGGAACGGGAAGATGTCCGTGATCGACGGACCGTTCGCCGAAACCAAGGAGCAGCTGGCCGGCTTCTATCTGATCGAGGCCGCAGACCTCAACGAGGCGATTCAGATCGCGTCGAAGATTCCGCCGGCTCGTGAAGGGAGCGGCGAGGTCCGTCCTGTGCGCGCGCTGGAGCCATGACGGCAAACCAGTCTCGCACCGTGCCGCGGCACGGCGGCAGCGGATCGCACGCCAGCAGATACAACACCGTCGTCGTCAGCACGATCAGCGAGTAGGACAACGCCACGATGTGCAGCCGGAGCGTGACGTAGACGAGGACGACCGGCCCCGACAACAGCAGCGACAGCGACAGAAACGATATCCGGAGCGAGAAATCGCGCAGGCGCCGAGGATTCCTGAGCCCGTTGGCCACGCGACGGTACGCGTGTGCCTCGTACAGCTCGATCGGATCTTTCAGAACGGTTTGCGTCAGCGCCCACAGTACGCTTCCGCAGAACGCCCCGACGAATATCCGCGTTCCCAGGTCGCGGTGCCAGAAGGACAAGGCCGCCCATGCGAAGTAAATAACGATGCTGACGTTGGTCAGCTGGACCGCAAGCCAGACGTTGGTCCGACCGGTCAGCCGCTGGAACCAGCGGCAGAGCCGTTCGGCGGCGTCCAGAACGACCGAGTCCATGGTCTGCACTGAATAAAGAGACACCGAAAACGCGATTTGGTTCCACAAAAAGTTTGAATTCCCGCCGCGACGATGCCATCGTCGTCGTCGAGCGATGGCGGCCCCTCCTGACCTTCCCCTCGACCCTCCGGGCGCGCTCCGTCGATATTTCGGTCACCGCACGTTCCGGACCGGGCAGGAGCGGATTGTCGAGGCGGTCCTGAGCGGGCGTGATGTGCTCGCCGTGATGCCGACCGGCTCGGGCAAGTCGCTGGGCTATCAGCTTCCGGCGGTGATGCTTCCGGGAACGACGCTCGTGGTCTCTCCGCTCATTTCGCTGATGAAAGACCAGGTCGACGAGCTGAATCGCCGCGGAATCGCGTCCGGTGCTCTGCATTCGATGATGTCGGCCGAGGCGAAACACGCCGTCATGACCGCGGCGCGGGGCGGCCGCCTGCGCCTGCTGTATGTGGCGCCGGAGCGCTTCGCCTCGGACGTCTTTCTCAGGTTGCTCGACGACGTGCCGATTGCGCGCTTCGTCATCGATGAGGCCCACTGCATGTCGGAGTGGGGCCACGATTTTCGACCCGACTATCGCCGCCTCGCGGCGGCGGCGGCGGCCTGCCGCGCGGGCGACGGCCGCCGGGGCCGGCCGCCCATCGCTGCGTTCACGGCGACAGCGACCCCGGAAGTCCGCGATGAGATCGTTGCCCTTCTCGACCTTGTGTCGCCGGAAGTGCTGGTGGCCGGCTTCGATCGGCCCAATATCTTTCTGCGCGTGGAATCGGTCGCCGATGAAGACGACAAACACGAGCGACTGCCGTCGCTCGTGAGCGGACGCCGCGCGTTGGTATATGCGGCCACGCGCCGGACCGCGGAAGAAGCTGCCGACACCCTGAAGGAGGCGGGTCTCGTCTCCGCCGCCTATCACGCAGGACTCAAGGACGAGGAGCGGACGCGCGTGCAGGATGCGTTCGCGAACGGCACGCTGAGCATCGTCTGCGCGACCAACGCGTTCGGCATGGGCATCGATCGGCCGGATGTCGACGCCGTCGTGCACTTTGCCATTCCGGGATCGGTCGAAGCCTATTACCAGGAAATCGGCCGGGCAGGACGCGACGGCCGTGCGGCGACGGCGACGCTCCTGTGGGACTACTCGGACATCGGCACGCGGCAGTTCCTGATTGACAGCCCGCGTCAGAAAGCGGGCGCAGGCATCTCTCCGGAAGAGGCGGCGAGGCGGAAAGAGATCGATCACCGGAAGCTGCAGCGGATGGTCGCGTATGCCAGCCACGGCAGGTGCCTGCGCGCCGACATTCTGCGGTATTTCGGCGATCCGGCTCTACGCGAATCGTGCGCGAGCTGCGGCAACTGCCGCCCGGACATGGTCGACCCGCACGACTACGGAATGGTGCGGAAGATCCTTTCGGGCATCGCCGCAGCGGGCGAACGATACGGCCGCAGGCGAATCATCGCGATGTTGACCGGCGACACCAGCGAGCTGCCGCCGGTGCTGACCGAGTTGTCGGCGTCATGCCTGATCCGTCACGCGCGGCGCGAAACGCTGGAGGAGTGGATCGAAGCCGCCATCAGCGCCGGCCTCATCGTGGTCTCGCGGGACCAGTACCGCACACTCAGTCTCACCTCGAAGGGGCGGGATGTGATGTGCGGCAGGGCGGGGCCGGATGCCGTTACGCTGCGCCGGCCGCACGTGACGATGGGCCGCATGCGCGGCCGACTGCGGATGCTCGACGTACCCGTGATGCGCCGACGGCGGTTCTTCGACCGCTAGTGTTCGCAAGCGTCTTTCCGAGTCTTCTTGTTCGGCGTGCTGCTTGCGCGGCCCTCGGCGCACCTGTTACCGTCTGGCTCCCCAATAGCCGGAGGTTCAGCGAGTCATGGGTCAACAGGTCTGCCATCAGAACTTGGCGATCGTCGAGATTGTGTCTCGTTGAGCGCGTCCGTCGCAGCGAGGGCCGCCTCGCGGGTCGGGTGGATGGCCACAGTGCGGCTTGCGCCGATGAACTCCAGCGCAAGGCGCACGGGGTCGCTCGCCGAGGCCACGGCGAGGACGCCGCCCGCGCTGATGCAGCGGTCCCCCGCCTCGAGGATCGCCGCCAGTGGCGCGCTGGATATGTATTCGACGGCAGCCAGGTCGAGGACCAGCGACCTACGGCCGTCGAGGGTCTGAGCGATGGACCCGGCCAGCTCAGCGGCGGCCGCAAACCCGAATCGCCCGGCCAGTGTCAGCACGGGGACGCCGCTCCTCGAATCGGCGGCGACGATGACATGGCGCCAGGAGGCGGTGCGATCCGGTTCGAGCCGACTCATCTATACACTGTCGCTGCAGCAGGTTGCTGACGTTATCATCCCGCTCGCCGTGGGCTCACCAACTTTTTCGAGGCTGGCGTGTATGTAGCACAGAATGCCGACGACGTCTCCTTCGTCAAACAGTGCCTGGCCGGTGACACGGCCGCTTTCGGGGTGCTGGTCGAGCGCTACCAACGGGTTCTCTTCTCGGTGGCCGTCCGGATGCTCGGCGACTACGCCGAAGCGACGGACGCCGCGCAGAACGCATTCGTCAAGGCTTACCAGAAGCTGGACTCGTTCGACGCCGGCCAGCGGTTTTTCAGCTGGCTGTACCGCATTCTTCTCAATGAATGCCTCAACGCGCAGCGGGCGCGGCGCGGACGCGAGCCGCTCTCTGACGATTTTGCGGTCGAGCGAGATCCCGGCCGGG
>DASQHH010000128.1:0-3786 GCA_035632195.1 Vicinamibacterales bacterium | reverse complement strand
CGGCAACGAGATCGTCACCGGCATCGGCGCCGATTCCATCCGCTTCCCGGAGCTGCCGGATTCGCTCTACTCGCGACCGACGCTGATCTGGACCGTCGACAACGAAGGCGCCGCTCGGCATCGCGTCGAAGCGTCGTACCTCGCGACGAAGCTGGCGTGGAACGCGGACTACGTGCTGACGGTCGCCCGCGACGACAAGGCCGCGGACCTGAACGGCTGGGTGACGCTCACCAACGGCAGCGGGACGGCGTTCCGGAACGCGAAACTGCAGCTCGTCGCGGGGGACCTCCATCGCGTGCAGCAGCAGATCAAGGACTACGCGCAGGCGCTCAAATCGCGCGCGGCGCCCGCGGCAGCGGAGGCCATGCTGCAGGAGTCGTTCTCCGAGTATCACCTCTACACGCTCGGGCGAAAGACGACGATCAACAACAACCAGACGAAGCAGGTCAGCATGCTCCAGGGCACCGGCGTTCCGGTCCTGAAGCGCTTCGTCGTCGACGGCCAGAGCTACTACTACCAGAACGTTCAACACCCTGGCGCGCCCATCAAGGATCTCGTCCAGGTGTATTACCAGTTCAAGAACGAGCAGAAGACGGGCCTGGGCATGCCGATGCCCGCCGGCAACGTCCGCGTGTATCAGGAGGATTCGAGGGGCGGCGTGCAGTTCGTCGGCGAGGACCGCATCGATCACACGCCGACCGACGAGACAATCAACCTCAAGATCGGCAACGCGTTCGACGTCGTCTGCGAGCGCAACCAGACCGACTTTCTGAAGGTGGCGCCGAACGTCTACGAATTCGAATACGCCATCACGCTGCGCAACCACAAGACGACACCGATCGCGGTGGACGTCAACGAACCCATAGGCGGATCGTGGCGGATGCTGCGATCGTCGCACGAGTGGACGAAGACGGCGGCCTGGGCGGCGCAGTTCAAGGTGCCGGTCGCGGCGGATGGCAGCGCGGTGCTGAAGTATCGCGTGCGCGTGACGTATTGAGCCCTACTGCGGCGGCAGATCCCGCAGCAGGGACTGAGCCGATGTCAGGTAATAGTTCCGGGCAATGGCGCTCACCTGGCGCTCGCCGAGCTCGGTGAGCGCCTGCGCCTTGATCCGCTTCGCGCCGGCGTTGGCGGCGTCGTTCAGGAGCACGTCATCGGCGAGCTCGGCGGCCCAGGTGAAGTCGCGCGCGGCGAGCGCCTCGCGCGCACGCGACAAAGTCTGGTCCGCGCCGCCGAGCAGCGCGACCAGCTTTGCGGCGCGATTCTTCTCCGGCAGAGGAAAGAGGTTGGTGGCGTTTCCGTCGAACCACCCGACGCGGTCGGCGTAGAGGCCGCGGACGGTCCATTCCACGCCGCCGTAGAACTCCTGCAGGTACGGATTGTCGGCCAGCGCGGGAGGAAGCTTGACGTGCTGCACCAGTTCGTCCGGGCGCTCGCCTTTCTTCATGCCCTCGAGCGTCTGATCGAGAATCGACTGGATGCCGTCGTGGTACGCGGCGAGCGCCGCGCGCGCCGCGCCGAGGCCGCGAACCGGGCGGGTATGGCCCGGCACGAGGTCATCCGGTCTCAGGTCGATCATCTTCTGCAGGCTCGCAATCCAGTCCTCGGGACTGCGGAGGCGCGCGCCGCGGATCGCGCTGATGTTCGGGAACGAGCGGAGAAAGTCGTCTCCGGGCATCAGCACGCGCTTGTCCGGCAGCCAGACCGCGATCGTGTCGGCCGTCTCGCCGGGAGCGGAGAGCAGCTGCATCCGGACGCCGTCAATCGTCAGCGCGAGCTGGTCGCCGGCGAACGTGCGAGTCGGCGGCAGGTAGCCTTCGCGGGTCGGAGGCGTCACGCGGCCGAATTCCATCTGCACGCCGGCGTTGATGAACTGCGATTCCGGCAGCGCGGTGCCGAACTGGTCGCCGCCGTCGCGTCCCGCGCGGCCGATGTCCGGTATGGCCTCGACGAGACGCTGGTGGCTGATGATTTCGGGATGGTCCGTTCCGGCGAAGACGCGCGCGCCCCCGGTGTGGTCCGGATGCGAGTGTGTGTAAATGATCGCGCGCACCGGCGCGCGGAGCCGGGCGCCGAACGCGGCGCGGATGGCGGTCGCAGCCGCGGGGTCCGTCGCCGTGTCCACGATAATCGATCCGTTGTCGGACTGAATCAGGATGACGTTGCTGGCCGCATACCCGACGGCGACGTACACGCCGTCGGCGACGCGGATCACGTCCTTGCGGAATTCGTCCGACTGCGCCCGCAGCCTCTCGCGCCCGGCGTACTCCTGGGCCGCGAAGACGGCTTCGAGTCCCGTCTTGTTGATGACGGCGGCCGCTGCCGGCGATGCCAGGAAGTCGATGAAGCGCCCGGCCGCGTCGGGTTGCCGCGCCGCCGCGCCGATGCCGGCTGAGAACACTGTCACGCGCTGCACGTCCGCGGGAAGCGGTCCGATGAGATCGATACCCGAAACGGGTAGCAGCTCGCTGATCTGCTGAAAGCCGATTTCCGCGTCGCCGCGCGCGACGACCGCCCCGACGCGTTCCTGATCGAACCGGCGCGTCTTCGGCAGAACGCGATCGGCGATGCCCAGCCGCTGAAACAGCTCGTTCGAGATATAGGCGCCACTGACGCTGCCCGACAACGCGATCGACTGGGCGTCCAGAAGCGTCCGCCGCAGCGCGGCGATCGAGCTGATGTCCGGCTTCGGCGCGCCATGGCGGACCGCCATGCCGATCGACGAGCGCGCAAGATCGATACGCGTGCCGGCCCGAATGCGTCCGGCGGTCGCCAGTTGCTCGATCTCGCTCTGCGCGGCGATGACGACGTCAATCGCCTCGCCCCGTTCGAGCCTGGCTCTGATCCCGTCAGCGGCCGTGCCCATCGACGTGGCCTCGGTCACCGCATGCTGGCCCGTCGTCCGTTCGAATTCGGATGCGAGCTCGAGATAGGCCGCCGTGAACGCGCCCGACGTCATGACGCGAATGTCGTCCGCCGCCAGCGCGGAGCGAGTCAGCAACAGGACTGCGGCGAGAACGGCGGCCGCGGTAAGACGACGGCACCTTATGCCCATACCTTCCCTCAACGGATCTGACGATCCGAACGCTTCGGCTGCATACGCTTCACGGATGGATCTTCTCGTACCTCTGCAGCATCCTGATGAATTGCTCGATCCGCCGGGCGCGGGTCTCCGCCTTCTTCGCGGTCTGAATCCTGAAGAGGATCGCGTACCGGTTGGCGCTGTTCAGCGTTTCGAAGAAGGTCCTCGCCTTCTTGTTCTTCGTCATCGCGACCAGAAAATCTTCCGGTATGGTGGAACCCTTCGCCGACTGGTAGGCGTTCTCCCACCGCCCGTTCCGCTTCGCGTTCTCGATCGCCCTCAGCCCGGCCGGCCTCATCCGCCCGCTCGCGATGAGCTGCTCCGCCTTCTCCTGGTTGATCTTCGACCACATGCTTCGGGCTCCGCGCGGCGTGAATTTCTGCAGCCACGCCTCCGAGTCGTGGGCCTGTTTCTGTCCGTCGATCCAGCCGTGGCAGAGCGCCGCCTCCAGCGCCTCCGCGTACGAGACCGATGTGAGCGCGCTCCCTTTCTTTGCGATCATCAGCCAGACGCCGGGTGAGGACTCATGATGGCCCGCCAGCCATCGCTCCCAGTCCTTCATCCCCTCCATCTGAAGAATGGGGAGTTTCGCGCGCGTGGTCGATTTCACTGGATGGTCCGGTTCCGTTCCTCGAGGTGAACCGATCTCGTTTTGCATGATGCCATGATCCGAGTGCACGTACTCGGCTGAGCGGTTCGCGTTC
>DASQHH010000127.1:0-3200 GCA_035632195.1 Vicinamibacterales bacterium | reverse complement strand
GTGCGGGCCAGGCCGCGCATCGAAAAACTCCAGGTTTTCGCCGCGAATCGCCCTCTGGAGGCTGACGGTAAGTGTCACCCGGTCAAAACTTGTCACCGCGCTGGCGGTGCGTCGAGGACCTAGCCCTTGGTCGCCCGGATGATGGCTTCCATGTGCGCGAGGTATTTCTCGAGGGCGCGACGCCCCGGCGCGGTCAGACGGAACTCGGTGCGCGGCACGCGCCCTTCGAAGCCTTTGTCGCAGACGATGTAGTCGGCCTCTTCGAGCTTGCGGGCATGGACGCTCAGGTTACCGTCGGTCGTCTGCAGCAGCGCCTTCAGGTCGTTGAAGCTCAGACGATCGTTCACCGCGAGGGCGCTGACGATCCCGAGGCGAAGCCGCTCGTGAATCAGCCGATCCAGTTCCAGTGGACTCTTCTTCGGTCCGTCAGACCTTGGAGCCTTGACTTCAGACTTGAGACTCGAGACTTGAGACTTGCGGATGGCTCTAGCCGCCATACTTCCTCGCGATGATGAATCCGAACACGATGTGCAGGCCGCCGAACCCGGCGGCCATGAAATAGTGCCCCCAGTCGGCGGGCGCTGCGAAGGCCGCCGTGCCGAGCGCCATGAACGTCATCCCCATGATCGGCACGACGCGGACCGAGTAGGCGCCGCCGGTCGTGGCGGCCGTGCCGTAGAGCAGCAGCCAGCAGCCGGGCAGCCGCGCGGTCGAATCGAGCATCGCGAACACCGGCGTCAGCACCATGCCGGCGACGAGCGGCGGGATGTAGCCGAGCGCGAAGCGGAACGCCGGCGCGCCCGACGAGCTCGTCCAGAGCGCCGTGCCCGCGCGGCGCGACTTCAGCGTCATGGCGCCCAGCGCGATGGCGACGGCGACGCCCGCCTCCGCGAACCAGACGGCGATCCACCGGAGCGAGTTGTCCGGCGGTCCCGCGATCGCCGCCGCGGCGACGGCCGTCGCGCCCATCGCGACGCCGCCCCAGCCTGGGACGGCCGTGAAGCTGCCCGCGCGCGACATCGCGTCGCGGATGTAGCGCAGGTTGTCGAGGGCGTGGTCGTGGATCGGCGACGGCTGCGCCACTCAGGCTTTATAACACAAAGCTCAAGGAAGCGCGAACCTTCCCTGGCGCCCGAGACTGCCCCGACGCCGACGAGCGGCTCCAGCTTCTCGAACGCGCTCCGACTCCGCGCGAAGCTACTGCGCTTTCAGCAGCAGGACCGGGATCTTCACGAGGTGACGCACGCGGTCGACCGTCGTGCCGTGGATCACGTCGGCGAGGAAGCGGTGGCCGTGCGTCGACATCGCGAGCAGGTCGGCGTGCCGCGAATCGGCGGCCTTGATCAGCTCGGTCGACGGGTCGCCCATCGCCAGCATCGTGTCGACCGTCAGCCCGCGCGACGCGAGGTCGGACCGCAGGCCGTCGAGGTACGCGCGGTCGGCTTTCATCTCCTCCGACTCGCGCAGGTTCAGCTGATCGAAGTTCCGCGCGGCCCAGCCGTCGGCGACGTGGACCAGCAGCAGCTCGGCGCCCGTCAGACGCGCGAGCTCCGCGACGTGCGCGACGATCGTCTTGTCGGCGGGAGAGTTCTCGATGGCGACCAGAATGCGCTTGTACATCGGTTCGACGTCGCTCCGACCGCCATCTGACTGTGGTCCGACGCAAGTCGGACTCAGGTCGCTCTCAAGTCGGACTCAGGTCCGACTGCAGTCCGACCACTACTATGGGTTGTGGGTGGCCCTTCGCTAAACCACCATCTGCACCAGCAGCCACGCGTTGAGCACTGCGATGATAATCGCAGTCGCCCACGCCAGCGACTGCATCCACACGGGGTTGGTAAACGGACCCATCTTCTTCGGGTCGCTCGTGAACCGCACGAGCGGAAACACCGCGAAGGGCAGCTGCAGGCTCAGGATCACCTGGCTGAGGATTATTAGCCAGCCGGTGCCGCGCTCGCCGTACAGCGCGACCACGACAACCGCCGGCACAATCGCGATGAGCCGCGTGATCAGCCGCCGCAGCCAGGGGCGCAGCCGCAGGTTGACGAAGCCTTCCATTACGATCTGCCCAGCAAGCGTCCCCGTCAGCGTCGCGTTCTGGCCCGAGCACAGGAGCGCCACCGCAAACAGCACGCTCGCCATCGTCGTCCCGAGCAGCGGGGTCAGGAGCTGGTACGCGTCCCCGATGTCGGCCACGTCATGGTGGCCGCTGCCGTGGAAGACCGCGGACGCCATGACGAGGATGGCCGCGTTGATGAACAGCGCGAACATCAGCGCCCCCGCCGAATCGATGGACGCGAAGCGGATCGCCTCGCGCTTGCCCTCGGTCGTGTCGAGATACTTCCGGGTCTGCACGATCGACGAGTGCAGGTACAGGTTGTGCGGCATCACCGTCGCGCCGAGGATGCTGACGGCGATGTAGAGCATCGACGGGTTCGTCAGCACCTCGGTCCGCGGGATGAACCCCGCCACCATCGGGCCGAGGGCCGGCTGCGCCCACCAGAGCTCGATGGCGAACGACGCGGCAATCAGGAGAATCAGTCCGACGACGAGCGCTTCGACGTAGCGGAAGCCGCGGTGCTGCAGGAACAGGACGACCAGGACGTCGAGCGCCGTCAGAACGACGCCCCACAGCAGCGGGAGGTGGAAGAGCAGGTTCAGCGCGATGGCGGCGCCGATCACCTCGGCGAGGTCGCAGGCGGCGATGGCGATCTCGCACAGGAGCCAGAGCACGATCGTCGTCGGTCGCGAATACGTGTCGCGGCAGGCCTGCGCGAGATCGCGGCCGCTGGCAATGCCCAGGCGAGCGGCCATCGCCTGCAGCAGGATCGCCATCAGGTTCGACAGCATGATGACGCTGAGCAGCGTGTAGCCGAACTTCGCGCCGCCGGCGAGGTCGGGCGCCCAGTTGCCCGGGTCCATGTAGCCGACAGCGACCAGATACCCCGGGCCGGCGAAAGCGAACAGCTTGCGCCAGAATCCCGCGCCCTCGGGGATGGGCACGGACCCGTGAACCTCCGGCAGGCTCACGCTTCCGGCCGAAATCCGCCAATCGCTCATTTTGATTATTCAAAATTATAGCACAGACGACTCGAACAGCTCTGTCCCCGGCCCCTTGGGGTCTGTCCCCGCCGTTCGGGGTCTGTCCCCGTTCTCGGGGTCAGTCCCCCATTCGCCGGGGTCGGGCGCAATTGTTGCGG
>DASQHH010000126.1:0-2953 GCA_035632195.1 Vicinamibacterales bacterium | reverse complement strand
AACGGCAGGCGATGGTCCGGCGGGCCGAGGAGGATGACCTCTCCGAGCGGGTTCACGCCGGCGAAGTCGCGGTCCGCGAGCGCCTCGTTGATCACAATCGCGCCCGGTTGCCCGGCGCCGTCCTCCGCGCTGAGTCCGCGGCCGGCGAGAATCGGAATCCCCATCGCCTTCATGTAGTCGTGGCTCACGAAGCGCACGTCAGCCGTGGTCCGGAGTGTTTGATCCACATCGTTGCGCCGGATAGTGAGATACAGCTCGTCATAGAGCTGCACCAGCGGCAGCTGGCGCGCGTAGGCGACGGCCTGCGCGTCGGGAATCGACGCCATCCGCTCGACAAGGGATTCCGCGAACGCGCGCTGCGCGTCGGCGCGAGGGTTGCCGGACATCAGCACCTGGAACGTCAGGACGTGCGCGGCGTCGAAGCCGGGATCGACGGTCGCGAGCTTGACGAAGCTGTTGACGAGCAGGCCGCTGCCGGTCAGCAGCAACATCGCCAGCGCGAGCTCCGCGACGACGAGCGCATTGTTCGCGCCGCTTCGCGACGTGCCGGCGCCCTCGCGGAGAACATTGATGCCCCAGGGGTTTTGGACGCGCCCCATCTGCGAATACCGCAGCGCCGGGACGATGCCGAACAGCATTCCGGTCGCGATCGAGATGACGAGCACGAACACCAGCACGCTGCCATCGATGCCGACCTCGTCGAGCCGGGGGAAGACGGCTGCCGCGCCCAGACCGCCGAGATCGACGCGGCCGAGCGTCACCCCGAGTCCGCGGAACAGCCGCACGCCCCAGACGGCGAGGAGCGTTCCTGCCGCGCCGCCGAGACCGGAGAGCAGCACGCTCTCGGTCAGGAGCTGCCGGACGAGACGTCCGCGGCCGGCGCCGATGGCAGCGCGCACGGCGATCTCGCGCTGCCGCGACGCGGTTTTCGCGAGCAGCAGGTTCGCGACGTTCACGCAGGCGATCAGCAGCACGATCCCGACCGCGCCCGTCAGTACGAGCAGCGCCGGCCTGACCGGCGACGTCAACTCGTCGTACAGGCGGATCAGTTCGTAACGCGGCTTGCCGCTCGCGATCGACGCCCCGCGCACCTCGGCGCGCGTCGCCGCCATTTCCGCTGCCGCGGTTTCCGGCGTCGCTCCCGGCGCGAGGCGCGCAACCACCTCGCGGCTGGCGCGGCCGTTCGGGGGCACGTTGGGCGGCGCAACCGGCCTGCGCGGAAACCAGAACTGCGCGTTGTCTGCGGGAAACCGGAAGCCTGCGGGCATCACGCCGACGATCGTGTACGGCACGTCGGGAACCAGACCCGCGGTGAACGTGCCGCCTCCGAGGCTGAACCGGACGGTTTGTCCGACGATGTCCGGACTTCCGCCAAAGCGCCGCCAGGCGGGGTATCCGAGGACCACGACATGATCGCGGCCATCGGCTCCATCGTCGTCCGTCAGCGTCCGGCCGATGGCGGCGCCCGTGCCGAGCATGTCGAAAAAATTCGGCGACACGCCGAACCCGTCCATCCGCGTGGTGTCGCCGCCGATCGTCGCGGACATCTGCGCGAGCGCGAACGTCGCGATGTGCGTGACGAGCCGCGTGCGCCCCGACAGCGCCACGATGTCCCGAAGGTCCATCGCGTTGAACCGGCGGTCCGGGCCTTTGCCGTTGCCGAATTCGGGGCCGGGCACGTTCTCGTACACGCGGACCAGCTGATTCGAGTCCTTGTAGGGCAGCGGGCGGAGCAGCACGGCGTGGACGACGCTGAAAATCGCGGTATTGGCGCCGACGCCGAGCGCGAGGGTCAGGACGACGACGGCGGTGAAGCCCGGCGCGCGGCGAAGCGTCCGCAGCGCGTACTGCAGGTCCTGGCGGAGGTCGTCGAGCATGGGCCTATGCTATAAAACTAACAGCAGCGCGTAAAGTGCGAGGCTGCCGATGTTCGGCACATTCGACGTGAGTCCCATCGGCGCCGAGCCGCGGGCCGGCGAGTGGGTCAGGTATCAGTTCGAATGGACCGTATCGACCGGCGTCTGGCGCGACCTCGACACGCTCGAGCTGCGCGTGCGGCAACCCGATACCGCCGATGTGCCGCTGTGGATCAAATGGACGGAGCATACGAACACGTTCCAGGTGTGCGAGGGGCCAGGCAAGGACGCCGGTGACGATTCGCCGGCGGCGGTCAGATGCGGACCCGCAGTGGTCGCCGGCACTCCGCAAATCATCGACGGACGCAACGGTTCACTGGACGTCGGCGCCAGCAGCGTGACCGGGAGCTGCGCTCAGCGACTCGGGGATTCGGGACGGCTTCCTTTACAGGCCTTCGATGTCCCCAAGGTCCTTCGCGCGCCCCGTTGCGCGCTTGTTCTTGATCAACGCCTCTCGCCCGAGGAAATCCACCTGCAGCGTGCCGAACGATCCCCGTTCCCGCTGCGGCCACGCCTCTTCGAACGTGATTCCCGTGAGGTCGGTCAGGATGTCGATGCGTCGCGGCGGCACGCCGATCTGGACGACTGCGCCCGGCCGCGCGAAATCCTGTTCGCCGATGTCCTTCAACGGCGCGCCGAAGGCCCGCAGCGCCGCCATCACCCGTCGCGCATTCTCCAGCGTCGGCTCGATCCAGACGTCGAGATCGCCGGTGGCGCGCGGCCTGCCATGATGCGCCAGCGCGTAGGCGCCGACGATGACGAATTGGACGTCAGCCTCGGAGAACGCGCGCAACAGATCGAGAAAGTCTTCGTTCATCGGAGGCGGGTTCGGCCAGCCGCCACTGTTCGACGGAGAGCTGCCAGGCGAGCAGGACGCGATCCGACGGCGACAGACGGCGCCAGTACTCGGCGTCGGCGGCCGCGGCGTCCGCGTTGGAGGCAAAGCGGCGGATCGTTACGTGGCGGCGACGCCCCGGTTCTTCGCTCACGTGGCATTATCGCACGCAGCGCACTCCAACCATTCCGCCTTCGCCCAC
>DASQHH010000125.1:0-6977 GCA_035632195.1 Vicinamibacterales bacterium | reverse complement strand
GATCGTGCGGTGCGACGAGGCCGTCGGCAGGTAATGCGGATTGCCGGCGTTTTCTTCCGCCGAGACGTTGGGATCCGAGTCGGTCACCAGCCCTTCGTCGCGGAACCATCCGGCCATCAGCTGCTGGATGTCGTACTCCGTCGTCGCCGTGCCTTCGCGCAGCCGCCGCCCGATGGCGTCGAATGCACGGTCCTTGACGCGGTACAGTTTCGAGGACGCCGCGCGGTGCGAGTTGATCGCCGCCGCGTCCCACACAGCCGAGAACCGCTGGATCAAGTCGCCCGACGACACGACGTCGACCCCGTTCCGCCGCACGAGCTCCATCGTCCCGGCATCGATGCGCGAGACGTACGGAATCGCGCAGCCGGGCGAATATTCCATCGCGATGCGCTTCACGCCCGTCAGCAGACGGCGCAGCCCCGACTCGAGCTGATCGCGGCCGGCGTAGCGTTCGGTCGAACCCGGCAGGTGCGCGAGCGAGTTCTTTTCGATGGCGTGCACGAGTTTGCGCGGCTCACCGGTTGCGGGAATGAGGTAGTACCACCGTCGCGTCGCGAGGTGGCCGCCCTGTTTGTCGACCGCGGTGACGTCGACCGCAATCGGGTTGATGCCGCGGAAATCGTAAAGAAGCCACGCGTCGAGTTGGTCGGTCTTCAGCGCGGCCTGCACGGCGGCGACGTTCAACGTGTCGGCGGCGGCACTGGCCATGACACCTGGCGGGGCGGACACCCGCCCAGTATAGCCGGGACGTATAATCGCTACGAGAGCAAGCCCATGAAAAATCGCGTAAATGTCGCCGTGGTCTCGGCGCTCGCCGTGCTCATGACGATGCCGGCGATACAGGCGCAGAATCCGCCGCCGGCAGCACCGGCGCAATCACAGCAGCCCACGTTCCGCGTCCAGGTCGATTACGTCGAAGTCGACGCGGTCGTCACCGATCGGAACGGCAACCTGGTGCGCGACTTGAAGAAAGAAGACTTCCAGGTCCTCGAGGACGGAAAGGCGCAGGCGATCAATACCTTCACGTTCGTGAACATTCCGATCGAGCGCGCCGATCAGCCGCTCTTTGCCTCGTCGCCGATCGAGCCCGACGTGCGCACGAACGAACGTCCGTTCGACGGCCGCGTTTACGTCATGGTCATCGACGATCTGCACACACGCTTCGGACGCTCCATACGTGTGAAGACCGCCGCCAAACAGTTCATCGAACGCCGCATGGGCGCCAACGACGTGATGGCCGTCGTGCACACCGCCGGCGCCACCGAAAACAGTCAGGAGTTCACGAGCAACAAGCGCCTGTTGCTGGCGGCCGTCGACAAGACCAACGGTCGCAAACTCGACTCGGCCACCGCGAACAAGACCAACGAGTACTACAACACGCGCACGATGCGACAGCAGGGAGACGTCCTCAACGACCCAGACGATCAGGAGCGCGCGTTCAATGCGCGCAACGCGCTCAACACTCTCAAGAACGTCGCCGACTGGTTTGCCTCAGTTCGGGGGCGGCGGAAGACGATCCTGTTCGTCAGCGAAGGAATCGACTACGACATTACCGATCTCATCCCGGGCCCCGGTTCGACGCACTACAGCGCGACCGACATCATCGAGGCCACGCGCGACACGATCGCCGCCGCGACGCGATCCAACGTGTCAATCTACGGCATCGACCCGCGCGGCCTGACCGACCTCGGCGATGAATCGATCGAGATCGGCGCCTTTCCCGACGACACGTCGCTCGGCATCAACCAGGGTTCCCTCTTCAAGGAACTGCAGATGTCGCAGGACAGCCTGCGCGTGCTCTCCGAGGAGACCGGCGGATTCGCCGTCGTGAACAAGAACGACTATTCGACCGCGTACGACCGCATCGTCGAGGACAACAGCTCCTACTACGTGCTCGCGTACTATCCGCCGGATCCGCGGCCGGGCCGCGAGCACAAGATCGACGTCCGCGTCACGCGGCCGGGCCTCGTCGTGCGTGCGCGCAGGGGATACGTCACGCCGAAGAAGGCGGCCCCCGAGAAGCCGAACCCGAAGGAGATTCGCACGCCGGAGGTGCGCGCAGCGCTCGACAGTCCGCTGCCCGTCAGTGGTCTCACGATGCACGTCTTCGCGGCGCCGTTCAAGGGGACCGCGCCGAACGCGCAGGTGCTGCTGGGCGTCGAGATGCTCGGGCGCGACCTCAAGCTGTCGCAGAACGACAAGCTCCAGCTCTCGTACATGGCGATCGACGCCAGCGGCAAGGTCCGCGGCGGCAGCACCGACGGCATCACGATGAATGCGCTGAAGCCGGAGACGAAGGCCCGGATCGAAGCGACGGGCTTGCGGATGGTCAACCGGTTCGACGTGCCCCCGGGCCGCTACCAGCTCCGTATCGCCGCGCACGACTCCGACGGCGGGAACGTCGGTTCGGTGCTGTACGACCTGGACGTCCCGGACTTCACGAAGGCGCCGTTCAGCCTCAGCGGCGTCGTGCTGACGTCGGCGTTGGCGTCCCAGGTGCCGAGCGCCAAGCTGGACGAGCAGCTGCGCGGTCTGCTGCCCGGTCCGCCGGCGGCGCTGCGGACGTTCCCGCAGAACGACGAAATCGCGCTCTTCGCCGAGGTATACGACAACGTCGTCAATACGCCGCACAAGGTCGACATCACGTCGACGATCACGACCGACGAGGGCCGCGTGCTGTTCAAGAACGAAGAGACACGCGATTCTGCCGATCTCGCCGGCAAGAAGGGCGGCTTCGGCTATGCGGCGCGCATTCCGCTGAAGGACATCGAGCCTGGCCGCTACGTTCTGACCGTTTCGGCCAAGTCTCGCCTCGGCAACACCGAGGCAATCGAGCGCCAGGTGATGATCACCGTCGACCCGCCGCGGAATCCATGAAGGCCCTGCCCCTTCGTGTCTTGGTGTCTTCGTGGCTTGCCCTGTTCACGATGACGGCCGCCGCCCAGAGTCCGCCACCGCGGACCGTCGATAAAGGCGACTTCAGCAACATCGACGCCGCGACTCAGGTCGTCGTGCGGAACGACGCCGACTGGAAAGCGCTGTGGCGGCGTCACGCCGGCGACCGGGCGATGCCGGCGGTCGACTTCGGAAAGGACATGGTCGTCGGCGTCTTCATGGGCAGCCGGCCGACGGCCGGCTACGACATCGCGATTACGAAGACGCTGGAGAAGGACGGCACGCTCTGGGTGTGGTACCGCGAGCGGATGCCCGCTCGCGGCGTCATGCTTGCGCAGGTGCTGACGTTTCCATTTCACCTCGTCGCGGTGCCGAAGACCGCCGGCGAGGTGAAATTCGAGAAGGAAACCTAGGACTTCTTTTTTGACGCCGGCTTCGTCGCCGCTGCGTTCTTCGCCGCCGGCTCCTTTGAATCCCCGGCCTCGTCGAACTTCGTCACCCGGTGCGGCTTCGGGATGCCGCCGTTTGCGTGCACGAACTGCAGCTTGCTGGAGTTCATCTTCTGGTTGACAGGCGTCCGCACCTCGAGCGACTGGATTTCGCCGGGCTGCAGGAGACCGTTCAGGGACGCTTCGCCACCCGGAATCACGTTGCCTTCCTTGTCGTACCAGGTCTCGACGATCTTGAGGCGCGCGATCGGCGCGGGCGACGTGTTCTTGACCTGGAACTTGGTGACGAGCGTCGCCTTGTCCCCGGTGCCCTCGCGGACCGTCTTCGATGACATGAAATCAATGCTTGCGTCGCCCTTGACCGGCGGCGTGAACTTCTTGCCGCCCAGAATCGGCGTCAGCGGCGCCGTCGACGAGGGCGTAGTGGACTGGGCGAAGACGGTGACGCCGATGAAAGCGGCGGCCACGGTGGCGCCGACGAGCGCGCGGTGCATAAATCCTCCAGGGTAGTGACGAGCCATTCAGCAGAACAACAAATTATAAGCGCGCCGGCTACATCTCGCCATTCCAATCCTCGGGCTCGGGATTCACGGAACGGAAGACTTCCAGGTGCCACTTGCCGCCGCCCCACGGTTCGATGACTTCGGCGGCGACGACGTCGACGAGAATCTCGGAAAACACGCGCCCCTCGGGATCGCCCTCGAGATGGTACGCGGGTTCGTCCCAGCCGAAATTGGGATAGAGCGTCAGCGTCAAGAACAGATCGTAGCCATCGTCGAGAACGATCAGCTGCCCGCACGGCCGCTTCAGCGTCGAGTGATAGATCAGATACTTTTCCGCGCTGTGCGCGCGGATGTAACGCTTCAGAGCGAATTCGCGCGAGACGATTTCCTCGACGGCGATCTTCTTGTCCCAGCAGTCGCGGCAGTACTTCTCCTCTCCGCGCGGTTCGGAGACTTCCTTCGCTCCGCACAGCGCGCACCGCGACTTGGCAACCGACTTGCGTGGCATAAGCGGCAGTCTAGCACTACGGGCTGACCACCGCACCCCCGCCGGTGACGCGCGCGCGCAGCACATTGCCGCCGTAGCGCTGCGCCCACGCGCTCGCGATCAGTCCGAGGACGGCGGCGCCGCCGGCGAGCAGCGCAGGCGCGCGCACGGAGCCGGTGGTGCGGATCAGCGACGTCGCGGCGAGTGGCGACATCCCGCTCAAGATCGTGATTGCGACGTTGAAACCGAGCGCGACGCCGGAAAAGCGGATCTGCGTCGGAAAGAGATCGGTCAGCAGCACCGCGAACGTGCCGTTCATCAGGCCGCCGCACAGACCGGCGGCCACCAGCACCGTCGTCAATCCGAGAGCGCGCGAGTCGAGCGCGGCATAGAAGGGATACGCGAAGAGCGCCGTCGCGATGCAGCCGGCCCGCAGCAGCAGCCGCGGCGGGACGCGCTCGGCCGTCCATCCGACCAGCAGAATCGCCGCCGCGTGCGCGAGGACGCCGAACGTCTGCGCGTAGACCGCGTACCGCGGATCGTAGTGCAGCACCGCGGCGAGCTGCGCCGGCAGGTGCGAGAAGAACAGGCCGGTGAAGCACGCCGTCGGCGCCAGCAGCAGGCATCCCACGAGCACGTTCGGCGTGTGTGTGCGCAGCAGCTCGGCAAACGGCCGCCGGAGCGCGAGCGCGCGCATCCTGACGAACTCCGGCGATTCTTCGAGCGAGCGCCGCAGCACGAAGCTGACGATGCCGCCAAGCCCGCCGACGACGAACGCGATCCGCCACGCGTAGAGCGGCGCGTCCGCCGGCGACAGCAGCGACCGTACCGCCAGGCTCACGCCGGTCGCCGCGGCGACGCCCGTCGTCACGCACGCGAACACGACGCCGCACACGAACGGCGCCGTCCCCGGCGCCGTCTCGACGACGTAGGTGAGCGCGCCCGGCAGTTCGCCGCCGAGGCAGAAGCCCTGAATCAGGCGCAGCGCGACCACGATGGCGCTCGCCGCGGCGCCCCACCGCGCATAGGACGGAGCGAAGCCCATCCCGGCCGTCGCAGCAGACATCACGAACAGCGACCAGAGGAAGACGCGCCGGCGGCCGAAGCGATCCCCGAAGTGGCTGAGCACGATCCCGCCGATCGGCCGCGCGAGGTAGCCGGTCGCGAAGGCGCCGAACGACGCCATCAGCGAGACCATCGGGGAGCTGTTGGGGAAGATGGCATCGGCGATGTCCTTGGCGAACACGCCGAAGATCACGAAGTCGTAGAACTCGAGCGTGCCGCCGAGGCTCGCCAGCAGGACGATGCGCGTCACAGTTTTCCTGGAGCCTAGACTTTAGTCGTTTTCCGCTCGAGCGCGGGAACGTACATCCGCTCGACGTATTCCTTCACCATCCGCCGAGCGGAGAAGCGGGGCGCCACGGTCTTGATGGCTTCCTTGACGATTCGGATCCAGCGGCGGGGGACGCCGCCGTCCCGTTCGTAGAACGCCGGGACGACGTCCTCTTCGAGGAGACTGTACAGCGCGCCGGCATCCGCGTCATCGACCGCTTCCGCGTGCTCGCCCTCGGGACGGCCCTCGATTACCCAGCCGTTGGCGCCGGTGAATCCCTCCGCCCACCATCCGTCGCCGATGCTCAGGTGCGGCACGCCGTTCATGGCGGCCTTCATGCCGCTCGTGCCGCTCGCTTCCATGGGCTTCCGCGGGTTGTTGAGCCACACGTCGCACCCCTGCACCATGAAGTGCGCGACGTGCAGGTCGTAGTCGTCGACGAACGCGACGCGGCCGGCGAACAGCGGGTCGAGGGCGGCGCGATACACGCGCTGCAGGTGGTGTTTGCCGATGTCGTCGGCCGGATGCGACTTGCCGGCGAACACAATCTGAACGGGCCGGCCCGGCTTGTTCAGAATCCGCGCGAGGCGTTCCCGGTCGGCGAAGACGAGCTCGGGCCGCTTGTAGCCGGTGAACCGGCGCGCGAAGCCGATCGTGAGCGCGTCGGGTTCGAGCAGCGTGCCGGCTGCGACGACCCGCGGCATCCCCACGTGCTCTTCGACCCACCGCTGGCGCGCGCGCTCGCGCACGAAGGTGAACAGATACTTCCGGAGCGCCTGTCGCACGCGCCACAACTCCTCGTCGGGGATCTGGTCGATGGCGTTCCACATCCCCGGTTCGTCGTGGCGATCGAGCCAGCCGGCACCGAAGTGCTTCGTGAAGAGATCGGCGAGCTCGCCCGCGATCCAGGTTGGCAGGTGGACGCCGTTGGTCACCGACGTCACCGGACGCTCTGCCTCCGGCAGCTCGGGCCACATCGGCGCGAACATGGCGCGCGTCACGGCGCCGTGCAGCCGGCTGACCGCGTTGGTCATGCCCGCGGATCGAATCGCGAGCGCCGTCATGTTGAACTGCGACCCGCCGCCGTTGTCGTACGCGCCGAGCGCGAGGAACCGGTCGCGATGCGCGCCGAGCGTGCCCCAGAGGCCGGCGAGGTGTTTCTCGACGAGCTGAAACGGAAACGCGTCGTGGCCCGCCGGCACCGGCGTATGCGTCGTGAAGATCGTCGTCTGCCGGATTTCTTCGAGCGCGGAATCGAAGCTCGAGCCGCGTTCGATCAAGTCGCGGATTCGCTGCAGGACGACGAACGA
>DASQHH010000124.1:0-8269 GCA_035632195.1 Vicinamibacterales bacterium | reverse complement strand
CGAGTGCCTTCAGCTCGGTGCGGCACCGCGCGCAGTGCTGCAGGTGCGCCTCGAACGACGCGCGCTCGGTGGGGTCAATCTCATCGTAGAGATACGCGACGAGAATCTCGTCGCGATCGCCTGTGTACGTGCAGGTGATGTCGGTCATAGGGATGCCTTCGCCAATTCACGCCGCAGGACCGTGAGGCCCTGATAGAGGCGCGTTTTCACTGTGCTCAACGGGCAGCCGACCAGCTCCGCGATCTCCTGGAACGTCAGCCCGTGATACTCCTTCAACACAATCGCCGTGCGCTGCTCCTCGGGCAGCAGCGCCATCACGCGTTCGACCGCCTTCGCGAGGTCCTTGCGCGAGACCAGATCCTCGATCGATTCGGACGGCTCGGCAGCCGCGGCCATCTCCACCAGATCCACGTCTTCCGGCGCCTGGACGACGGGCGCGCGCCGCTCGCGCCGGACCCAGTCGCGGCACAGATTCAGCGCGATGCGGTAGAGCCACGATGAGAACTTCGCCTGACCGCGGAACCCGGGAAGCGCGCGGAACGCACGGAGGAAGGTCTCCTGACACACGTCGCGCGCATCCTCTTCGCGTCCGATCGTGCGGTACGCGAGGGCGTAGATGGGACGTTCCCACCGAAGCACGAGCTCGTTGAAGCTGTCGGCATCGCCGCGCTGACTGCGCGCGACGAGCTCTTCGTCCGTCCACGTCATGCGGAGCGTGTCGGTTCCTACGTATTAAGACGGTGTTCGGGCGGGGACAGCCGGGGCGGCCCCACAGAGAATGATAACCGACGGCTGCTGTGTCGGTTACGGGGCTGGCGGCCGGGATCCATTCGCGTTAGAATCCCGCCGCTTGCCTCCAAGCCGGACCGTGCACCAGGCGCTGACGGCGCTGCTGGCCCACGCCGCCGCACCGACCGACCTGCTGCCGCATCTCCACCAATACGCGCTCGATGCGACGGGCGGGTGCTCGTCGCTGCTGTTCCAGTTCAACCCCCGCAACGCAACGCTCCAGGCGACGTCTGGCGTCGGCGTCGACGCGCTTCCGACCGGCCAATGGGACCCGGCCGGCCTGCTACCCGCAGCCGCCCGCGAGCCGACGCTCGTCGCGGATGCCCGGGTGAAGATTCCCGACCTGGCCGCCCGGCTGCAGGCGTCCGCCGCGCTGCTGCTTCCCCTCGTCCGCCGGGACGAGCGCGTCGGCCTCCTCGCGATCGGCTTTGCGGCGCCGCCCGCGTCCGCCATCATCGCCGACGTCTCCGAGGCGGCTGACGCGTTCCTGGTGGCGCTCGAGCTGTTCCAGCTGAGGCAGCGGGAGGAAGTCCAGGGCGACATCCGGGCGCTGCTCGACGAATTCACCGGCAGCCTCGCGGCGACCTTGAACATCGCGGCGGGCCTCGACATCTTCTGCTTCGGCGCCAATCGCCTGTTCGGCGCCGACCGCACGTCCGTATGGATTCACGATCGCCGCGCGCGCCAACTGGCGCTCAAGGCCTCATCGGATCCGCAGCATGCGGCCGGCGGCGCGACGGTGGCCGCCGACGATGTATCGTCGCCCGCCGCGGCGGCGATGCGCCGGGCGCGCGCGGAGATCGCGGCGTCGGACGGCAGTCCGACATGGACGGTGACCGTGCCGCTGCGCGGCACGCGCCGCGCGCTCGGCACGATCGTGTTCGAGGGTATGCGCGTCGATCCCGGCGGCGAACTGGACGTACTTGATCGGGCCGACGAGCTCGGCCGCCAGCTGTCGAGCGCGATCGAAAACATGCAGCTGCTCGAGGACGTCGCGCGGTCGCGCCGCGAGCTCGAAAACACGTTCGACTCCATCGCGCACCTGGTCGCAGTCTCGGACAGCCGCGGGCTGATCGTCCACGTCAACCGCGCGTTCGCGTCGCGCGTCGGCCGCACGCGGGGACAACTGTTGAACCAGCCGCTCGGCGACTATCTGGGATCGGAGCTCAAGGGGTGGCTGCGGCAGGTCGAGGCCGCGTCCGGTCATTCGGCCGACGCCGCCACGACCATCGGCATTTCCGATCCGGTCCTCAACGGCACCTTCATCGTCACGGCGTCGGCGCTGGTCGATCATGAGGGCGCCCGCGCGGGCAGCGTGCTGGTGGCCCGCGACCTGACGTCGCAGACGCAGCTCGAGGCCGAGCGGGAGGAATTGCGCAAGCGGCTCATGCAGAGTGAGAAGCTGGCGGCGCTCGGCCAGTTCGTCGCCGGCATCGCACATGAGCTCAATAACCCGCTGCAGGGGGTCCTCGGCCACCTCGAGCTCCTGCGTCGGACCAACGCGTTTCCGAAGAAGCTGCGCAAAGATGTGCAGACGGTCTACAGGGAGGCCGATCGCGCCGCGAAGATCGTCCATAACCTGCTGATCTTCGCGGGGTCGCGGCGTGTGGCGCCAAGGCCGGTCAGCCTCCCCGCGGTCGTGCAGAAGGTCCTGGCGGTTCGGGCGCAGTCTCTGCGAAAGGGGGGTATTGAAGTCGTGCGACACTATCAGGAGCAACTGCCGCGGCTCAAGAGCGATCCGCTGCTCCTTCACCAGGTGTTCTTGAACATGGTCATGAACGCGGAACAGGCGATGGTGTCGGCGGGGGCGGGCGGGCGCATTGAAATCGCGGCCCGGACGACGCCGGCCGGCGACCGCGTTGTCACGACCGTTCGCGACACGGGTCCGGGCATCCCCGAGGAGACGCTGCCCCGGGTCTTCGAACCGTTCTACACGACGAAAGATGTGGGAAAAGGGACCGGTCTCGGACTGGCAATCGCCTACGGAATCGTACAGGATCACGGCGGGCAGATCAGCGCCGCGAACCACCCCGAGGGCGGCGCTGTGTTCACAGTCGAGCTCCCCGCGGCGCGAAGCGCGAGGGAACAAGGTCCAGGACGTTGATTGCATGATTGACGAAACGTTTCTCACGACCGAAGAGGTCCTCGAGTACCTTCAGGTCAACCTGCGGACGGTCTACCGGCTGATCAAGGCCGGAAAGATTCCCGCCGTGCGCGTCGGACGTCAGTGGCGCTTCCGCAAGCGCGACATCGATGCGTGGCTCGACAGTCAGCGGCCGCGCGGCGGCGGCCGGGCCACACCGGCAGCGACCGCGGCGGGCACCGTGGCACCGGCAGCGGCCCGGTCGGCCGCCAATTCGCGCCCGCGGATCCTGGTCGTCGACGACGAGGCCAGCATCCGCGATCTGCTCGCAAAGACCCTTGCCCTCGCCGAATACGAAGTGGACGTCGCGCCGGATGGCCGCTCGGCCCTTGAGCGGATGCGGCTGTATCCCTACGATCTGTTGATCGCCGACCTGAAGATGCCCGGAATGGACGGCCTGACCGTCATCAAAGAGGCGAAGCGCTACAAGACCGACCTGCCGGTCATCATCATCACCGGGTTTTCTACGGAGTCGAGTGCGATCGAAGCGGTGAACCTCGGCGTCGCCGGGTACCTCACGAAACCCTTCCGCGTTCCGCAGGTCCTCGCCGCCGCCGCCAAGGCCCTGGGCGAGTGATCCAGCTCCAAGAACTCACAAAATCCTTCGGCGAGCGCGTCCTGTTCGACCACGTCACGTGGACGATCAGCGACCGCGAGCGGGTCGGCCTGTGCGGGCCAAACGGCGCGGGCAAGACGACGCTGCTGCGGATGATGGCGGGGCTCGACGAGCCCGACACGGGTGCCGTGCTGAAGCCGGCCGCATTGACCGTGGGCTACCTGCCCCAGGATGGGCTGTCGCACGCGGGCCGGACGCTGTTCGAGGAGGTGTCGAGTGCTTTCGACGAGCTCCTCGGCATCAAGGCCGAGATGCACGCGCTGGAGGAGCGGCTCGGGGACGCGACGATCCCCGAAGGCGACCATGAGGCGATGCTGCACCGGTACAGCGATCTGCAGGACCGCTTCCGCCTCAACGACGGTTACAGCATCGAGCTCAAGACGGCGACCGTGCTGCAGGGCCTCGGCTTCAAACCGGCCGACTTCGAGCGCCGTACCGAGACGTTTTCTGGCGGCTGGCAGATGCGCATCGCGCTGGCCCGGCTGCTGCTGGGCGCGCCAAACCTGCTGCTGCTCGACGAACCGACCAACCACCTCGACCTCGAAGCGCGCAACTGGCTGGAGGAGTTCCTCAACGGGTATCCCTACGCAGTCATCCTCGTGTCGCACGATCGCTTCTTCCTCGACGCCGTCGTCACGCGAATCGCAGACCTGACGCTTCGGCAGCTGACCGACTACCACACGAATTACAGCGGGTACCTCGCCGAGCACCACGAGCGGATCGAAGCGCTCCGGAAAGCCAAGCGCGAGCAGGACGAAGAGATAGCGCGCGTCAAGATGTTCATCGATCGCTTCCGCTACCAGGCGACGAAGGCGGCCCAGGTCCAGAGCCGGATCAAGCTGCTCGAGAAGGTGGTGCCCATCGAAGTGCCCCCCGAGCGCAAGAAGATCCACTTCGACTTTCCGACCTGCGGAAAGAGCGGACGGACGGTGATCGAATTGAAAGATGTGAGTAAGGCGTACGGCCCCCTAAAGGTGTTCGACGGCGTCAACCTGCACCTCGAGCGCGGCGACCGCATCGCGCTCGTGGGTCCCAACGGCGCCGGCAAGTCGACGTTGATGCGGATGCTGTCGGGTGAAGAATCGCCGGATGCCGGAGCGCACACGACCGGCCACAACGTCGTCATGCAGTACTTCGCGCAGGACGAAGCGACCCGCATGGACGGAGAGCCGACCGTGTACGAGACGCTCGCGTCCGGTTCGCCGCTGAACATGGTGCCGATGATCCGCAACATCCTCGGCGGGTTCCTTTTCGGCGGCGACGACGTCTACAAACACGTGCGCGTCCTGTCGGGTGGCGAGCGGACGAGGCTTGCCGTCGCCCGGATGCTGCTGCGTCCATCGAACACGCTGCTGCTGGACGAGCCGACCAACCATCTTGATCTCGACTCGAAAGAAGTGCTGCTCGATGCACTGGTCGACTATGGCGGGACGCTCATCTTCGTGTCGCACGATCGATATTTCGTCGAGCGGCTGGCGACGAAGATTATCGAAATCGGCGACGGCAAGGCGGTGGTGTACCCGGGGACGTACAAAGAGTTCCTGTGGCACAAACAAAACCCTTCTGGTCAGGCGGGGCCCGCTGCGCCGGAGCGCCACCGGAAGCCGAAAACAGCGCCGGTCCCAGTCGAGACGCCGAAGAAATCCCACGAGAAGAAGAAGCGCGACGATGCCGAGGCGCGCAAGCATCAGCGGGCCGCCCAGGCGCGCCGCGCCGAAATCGACAGGCTCGAAGCGCAGATTGCCGAATGCGAGGCAGCGATCCGCGACCTCGAACAGACGATGGCCGCGCCAGGGTTCTACGAAGACCGCGCGGCGGCGCAGCCTGTCATCGATAAGCACCAGGCTCTGATGTGGAAGGTCGGCGATCTGATGCACCAATGGGAGCTGCTTCAAACCTCGGACGTCTCCGCCAAGGCGTAACCAACGCTCCAGATTCGTAATTCAATTACAATTCTGTTACACTGCTCGCCAGCTCATCACTCCTAACTGACTGATTCAGCTGGAGTTCACAGGCAAACTCCCGGTTGAGGCTGCGGGCACACCCCTTGCCTCTGCCGCTGGCGAGATCAGCGGTGCTTCAGTCGTTTCACGAGATGTCTGACCGAGACGATCACGCGAAAAACAGCCGCCCGGCCAGGCCGGATCGGGGTGGGAAACCTCTGCCCTCCCGGGAGCGCAGGATCGCGCCTCGCATTCCCCATCCCGACGACCGCTTCTTCCGGCACATCGTCGACAGCATGCGCAACGGCGTCATCGCGTTCCGACGCGACGGGACGCTGGCGCTGATGAACGACGAGGCGTACCGGATTTTCGCGCTGACCCGGCAGGCGAGCGATCTCGGCCGTCCGTTCGTCGACGTGCTCCGAGAGCGGCCGGCGATCATCCGCGTGCTGTCGAGCGCGTTCGAGTTGAGCCACCTGCCGAACCGCGCGGAGCTGCGGCTGAAAGACCTGGACCGGGTCATCGGGTACACGCTCTCGCAGGTCCGCGACGATCTCCGCAACCCGATCGGCGCGGTCATGTTCTTCAAGGACCTGACGCAGGTCGAGCAGCTGGTCGAGCGAGAGCGCCTGCGGGACCGGCTGGCGTCGCTCGGCGAGATGGCGGCCGGCATCGCGCACGAGCTGAAGAATCCGCTCGCCGGCATCGAGGTGATGGCGAGCCTCCTGCGCCGCCAGGTCCAGAACGCGCCCGCCGCACAATCGCTCGTCGCGGACATCATCAGCGAAGCGAAGCTGGCCAACTCGATTGTCGTCGAGATGCTGGAATTCGTCCGCCCGGTGCGTCTGCAGATGGAGCGCATCGACATGTCCGAGGTGCTGCAGCAGTCCGTGACGCTCGCCGAATCGAAGGTGCGCCGCGGCGACGTGGAGGTCCGCACCGACATCGAGCGCGGCCTGCCGATGATCGAGGGCGACTCGCACCAGCTGGCGCAGGTGTTCACGAACCTGCTCGCCAACGCCCTCGAGGCGCTCGAAGGCAAGGGGCTGGTTCTCATCAAGGCGTTTCCGAGCGCCATCGAAGCCGATCCGACGCTGGTCGGCGAGCAGCCGCCGACGCCGACCGTCGTCGTCGACGTCGCGGACGACGGGCCGGGGCTGCCGGTGGACGCCCGCGACCGGATTTTCGATCCGTTTTTCACGACGAAACCGCAGGGCTCAGGGTTGGGCCTGCCGATCGTCCGGAAGATCGTCGATGCGCACGACGGGCGGATCGACGTGCACAGCGAGCCGCAGAAAGGGACGCGATTCCGCGTCACGCTGCCGGTCTCGAACGCGAGCGGTT
Source organism: Vicinamibacterales bacterium (assembly GCA_035632195.1). Taxonomy (GTDB): domain Bacteria; phylum Acidobacteriota; class Vicinamibacteria; order Vicinamibacterales; family CAVVIG01; genus DASQHH01. Next base: position 1,434 of record DASQHH010000124.1, on the reverse strand, counting down.
GGTTCAAATAACGGAGCTGACGTATGGGCAGAATTCTCGTCGCGGATGACCACGATGCGCTGCGGCGCGGCCTGGTCCGGGGACTCGCGGATGCGGGACACGAAGTCGAGGAGGCGCCCAACGGCAACGCCGCGATCGAGCGGCTGCACGACGGGTACTTCGACGTCGTGCTGAGCGACCTGAAGATGGGCGGCAGCGACGGCCTCGACGTGCTCAAGACGACGCGCGCGCTGCATCCGACGAGCGCCGTCATACTGATGACCGCGTTCGGGACGGTCAACACGGCGGTCGAGGCGATGAAAGCCGGCGCTTTCGACTACGTGCAGAAGCCGTTCGAGCTCGAAGAGATGGAGGTCAAGATCGAGAAGGCGCTCGAAGTGAAGCGCCTCAAGAACGAGCTCGACTACCTCCGCGGCACCCAGCAGGAATCGTACGAGTTCGACCGCATCGTCGGATCGAGCCCGGCGCTGCAGCGCGTGCTCGACATCGTCAAGAAGGTGGCGAAGAGCAATACGACGGTGCTCATCCGCGGCGAAACCGGCACGGGTAAGGAGCTGATCGCCGGCGCGATCCACCACAACTCGCTCCGGACGGCGCGCAACTTCGTCAAGGTGAACTGCGCGGCGCTCCAGGAGAACCTCCTCGAGTCCGAGCTGTTCGGCCACGAGAAGGGTGCGTTCACCGGCGCCGACAAGCAGCGCATCGGCCGCTTCGAGCAGGCCGACGGCGGCACGCTGTTCCTGGACGAAATCGGCGACATGAGCCCGAGCACGCAGGCGAAGATCCTGCGCGTCCTGCAGGAACACGAATTCGAGCGCCTCGGCGGCACGCGCACGCTGCGCGTAGACGTCCGGCTCATCGCAGCCACGAACCGCGACCTGCCGTCGATGGTGCAGGCGGGCCTCTTCCGCGAGGATCTGTACTACCGGTTGAACGTCGTGTCGATCGAGATGCCGCCGCTGCGCGAGCGCAAGGACGACATCGTGCCGCTCGCGACGGCGTTCATCAAGAAATTCGCGGGCGAGCTGAAAAAGAAGATCGACGGGCTCGAGACCGAGAGCCAGAAGCTGCTGATGCGGTACAACTGGCCGGGCAACATCCGCGAGCTCGAGAACACGATCGAGCGCGCCATCCTTCTGGCGGAAGGGCGCGCGATCGCGCCGGGCGATCTGCGTCTCGGCGAAGTCGCAACGGCCGGCGGCGGCCGCGAAGCGGTGTCGGTCGTCAAGATACCGCCGACCGGCATCCCGCTCGAGGACGTGGAGCGCCATGCACTGATCGAGGCGCTCAAGATGTCCAACTGGGTGCAGAAAGACGCCGCGGAGCTGCTCGCGATCAGTCCGCGAGTGATGAACTACAAAATCAAGACGCTCGGCATCGAATTCCCGCGGGGACGCCGTGCGGCCCCGCTCGTAGCCGCGCTCAGCTAGCCGC
>DASQHH010000123.1:0-4055 GCA_035632195.1 Vicinamibacterales bacterium | reverse complement strand
AGGCCCCAGCCCATGCTCCAGGTGGCGTCGTTGCCGCCAAGCTCTGTTTCCGCGAACCCGGGATTGCGGTCGTGCCACGTGTGCATCGCCGCATTCCATGCTTCGATTTCCTCCTCGGTCGGCGGCGGCGGGAGCGGCGCGTTTTCCCGCTCGAGCCGGCGTTCCTCGAATTCCCGAATCGCCTCGGCGTAGCGCTCGCCGAGATTGTGCCGCCCGGTCTGCAGCAGCACGTCGAGCCGGTGCTCGATTTCGCGGAACACCGGATCTGCCGACTCCGCGAATGGCGGCGGCTCGGCGGCGCTCACCGGCGCAACTTCTCCCAGGAAGGCATCATCCCGCGCTGAAGGCGTCGAAGCGCTCGGGAACATCGGCGCCGGGACGGAGGCCAGATCCGCGCCCGGCTCGGTTTGCGCTGCAGGCGCGTGATCCATCGCAGCAGGCGCGGGTGACTCGGCGACGGGAGCGGCCGAAGGAGCTGGCGGCGTCTCCGGCGCAGGCTGGTCGGGCCCAACTGCGATCGTGAGGCTCGCCGCCGACGCAGAGCCGCCCGAGTCCGCGGCAATGACGAGCAAATCGTGTACGCCGACGTCGCCCAGGCCCGGCGTTCCCGAAAGCGTACGCGACGCAGCGTCGAAATTCAGCCAGGCCGGCAGCTTCTCACCGTCCGCGGAGACCGCGTACAGGCTGACGGCGTCGAAGCGGTCCGGATCGGAGACCGCGTTCCCGGGAAGGACGACTTGCACCGGGTTGCCGGGATCGACCGACACTCGCCCAAAAGTGGTCGGCAATTCCGGCGCCCGGTTGTCCGGAAGAATCTCGGCCCGCGCCTCGAGATCCGCCGGCGTCCAGCGCGCGCCGTCCGCGAACTCGATGCGTTCGATTGCGCCGTCCCGCGTGCGGCCGCCGCGGATGCGCACACCGCCCGCACCTGCGCCGAGGATGTAGTCCGGGCCGGAGGCGAAAACCTCGACGTCTCCGGTGCCGATTCCCGCGGCAATCTGCAGCGTGTCCGAGCTGCCGTCGCTGTCTTCGATCTGGTCGAATCCGTCGCCGAGGGCGTATTCGTAGACGTCGTCGCCCGCGCTGCCGACAAGCCAATCGTTGCCCCCGGAGCTTGCGAAGCGGTCTGCGCCGTCGCTGCCGTAGATGACGTCGTCGGCGCTCGTGCCCGCGAGCGCGGCCGGCTCGTCGGAAGCGCCGGGCGCCGCGGCGAGCGCGCGCAGATCGGCGTCGTCCAAGGTGGTGCCATCGGAATAACGCACCTGGAGATTCGAGTGGCCAAAATAGTCCGGCAATTCGAGAAGCGTGAAGCTGTCCGAACCGCCGTCGAACGCGAACCGGAAGCCCGAGCCCAGCGCTTCCGGCTGATCCTCGACCACCAGCTCGCCGCTAGGCACGCCCGTCACGTACTGAACGGAGACTTCGCCCGGCAGCGCGCCGATCTGCAGCGTGCCGCTTCCGCCAAGCATCAAGCCCAGGTCGTTGCCGTCACCTCGCCCCCAGGCGAAGGTCGCCGAGCCGCCGTAGCTCTGAATGGCGGCGACGAGCCGGTCGTTCCCCGCACCCCCGGCGAGAAAGGTGTTGCCGCTGCCGCCGGTGCGCACCAGATCGTTGCCCGCGCCCGCCAGCACGACGTCGTCGCCGTCGAACGAGAAGATGAAATCGTCTCCGTCGCCGCCGATAAGCACATCCGTGCCGGTGCCGCCCTGCACGTAGTCGTTGCCGGCGCCGCCGTCGATGCGGTTGCCTTCGCTCGCCAGGTCGACGAGAAAGTCGTCGCCCTCGCCCCCGTCGAAGTCGTCGCCTGCGGAATCGCCGAACCAGCTGGCCATGTACTCCCGGCCGGCCCCGCCCTGCACGATGTCGTGGCCGGTGCCCGGGTCGATGTAGTCGTCCCCGCCGCCTCCGAGAACGACGTCATCGCCGCCGCCGGCGAAGATGGTGTCGTTTCCGGCTCCCGCATCGATGTAGTCGCTGCCGTCCGTAGAGGACGACGTGACGCCGATCGGCCGGCCGTCGATGTTCGCCTGGCGCGCCAGGCCGAACGGCGCAGCAGTTCCGAGCGAGTACGTCGGCAAGGAATTGAAGGGGTTCCAGAGGATGTCGACTTCCCGGTTCACCCAGTCATTGCTCGGAGGGAAGACCCGGTAGCGCTCGGCGGACGCCAGCACCGAGACATCGGCGCCGATCCAATCGTCCCCGGCTCCCGCGAAGATGTGGTCGTCGCCCGAACCACCCTCGATCAGGCTCTCGCCCGCGTCGCCGTAGATGAAGTCGTCGCCGGAGCCGCCGGACAGCAGGCCGCCCGCGTCCGGAGTTGCCGCGATGGCGTCGTCGGCAAGGTCGGCCGCCTTCGAGCCGGCGGCGCCGGCATAGAGCACGTCGTTGCCGATGCCGCCGGCGACCACGTCGCGGCCCGGCCCGCCCTCGACGACGTCGTTGCCCGAACCGCCCCATCCGAAGTCGTCGCCCGTGCCGAGCTCGAGCCAGTCGTCTCCGCCGAGAACGTCCTGCATGACGTCGCTGCCGCCGCCCGAGACGAAGTGCGTCGCGCCAGGCGTTCCGGGAAATTTCTCGTACGTGTCCTCGAGATCAGGCGCCGGACCGGCGTTCATGCCTGGTGTCGGATTGCCAAACTCGTCGGGCAAGATCGAGATCCCGCGCGCCGGATCGAACACGGTACGGTAGTTGATGTCCCCTAGAAGAAGCGTGCCGCCGGAGGGTGACGTCGGCGCGGCGTCGTCCGGCACGAAGCCTTGCCCCAGTCGGATTCCGAGATCGCCGTTGCGGAAATTTTCGACCTTCAGCTGGCCGTCGATCGTCAGCGTGCCGCCCGCGTCGAGATCGCCGGCGAAGCGGTAGCTGAAGCGGCCATCGGGACTCTGGTAGCTGCCGTCCTCGCCGCTGCCGCCGGTGAGCGGCGTGCCACCTACGAAGACGCGCCCGTCGCGGTCGGCGATCGTGTCCGCGTCCACGCTCGTCGCGTAGACATACCGGTCGTAGCCCGAGCCGCCCTCGAGCCTGTCCGCGCCCGCTTCGCCCGCGAGAACGTCGTCGCCCTCGCCGCCGAGCAGGATATCCGCGCCCGCGCCGCCATCGAGCTCGTCGTCGCCGGCGCCGCCGTCGAGCGAATCCGCCCCCGCGCCGCCGAAGAGCCCATCGGCGCCCGCTCCGCCTTCGATGGCCTCGCCGGGCCCTGCGTCCGAACCGAACACGGTTACGCCGTCGTACTGAAGGCCGTCCACGTAGCCCTGCAGCTGCGAGCCGCCGTTCGCCGCCACGTACTGCTGCGCGAGGTCGAACGCCGACGCGCCCAGCGAGGCCACGCTCAAGTCGAGCGTTCGATCCTCGAAGCGGACGCTTCGCGATGTACCGCCTGCCGCGAACGGCAGGTCCGCCTGCCGACCCTCATCCAGCGCGGCGAGCATGTCGGCCCGCGCCGCCAGCCACAAGGTGGAGCGCGAGTCCGCGAACCCGGCCTGATCGCCCTGCCTGACCGCAAACGGGCTCAGATCCTCCAGCGCACGCCGAACCGAGGATTCGGTCGCGGCCAGCGCTGCAATCTCCGACGACTTCTTGCCCGCGAGCGGGATGATCCCGTAGTCGAGCCCCGCGGTTCGCGCGTCGAGCAGCGCGTAGAGATTCGCGTAGAAATCGTCGCGCTGCGCCAAATCGGCCAGCGTGCTCGCGACTGGCGTCCGCGAGCCCGAATCGCCCATCTGGGCGCGCAGAAAATCCAGGGTGCGCTCGAGACTGTCCTCGGGACGCGCTGACGCCGCCTGAATGATCGCGCTGATGACATTCGGATCGGTGAGCCCTGGCGACAGCGTCGAAAACGCGCCGTACAGCGCGAGCGTGTCCGTGAGCGGAACGATCGAATGCTGATAGAGAAGACTTCCAGCCTCGGTCGCGATGCCGATCGTGGAGCCGGGCTTCGACCAGATCCTCGAAATAGCCTCGCTACCCATGACAGAAGCGACATTCGTCACTACAGACGAATCGAGAGGATTGATACCGATCCTGCGCAACGCGAACTCGCCGACAGCACTGATGCC
>DASQHH010000122.1:0-2704 GCA_035632195.1 Vicinamibacterales bacterium | reverse complement strand
ACGACCGCGTCGAGCAGCGGCTGAACGCCCTTGTTCTTGAAGGCGGATCCGCAGATGACCGGCACGAACGCCCCTTCGCTCTTCCCGCCGCGAACGGAGCTGTTGACGCGCCTGCGGAGCGCCGCCTTGATTTCGTCTTCGGTGATCTGGTCGGCCTGGCCGTGGAGGTACTTCTCGAGGATGGCGTCGTCGACTTCGCTGACTTTCTCGATGAGATGCTCGCGGTAGTGCTTCGCCTCCTCGAGCATGTCGGCCGGGATGTCGCTGATGACGTAGTCGGCGCCCATCGTCTCGTCCTTGTACGTGATCGCCTTCATCTTGATGAGATCGACCACGCCGAGGAACTTGTCTTCACACCCGATGGGGAGCTGAATGGCGACGGGATTCGCTTCGAGCTTGCTGATGATCTGATCGAAGGTCCGCTTGAAGTCGGCGCCGATGCGGTCCATCTTGTTGACGAAGCAGATCCGCGGGACGCGGTACTTGTCGGCCTGGCGCCAGACGGTCTCGGACTGCGGCTCGACGCCGGCGACCGAGTCGAACACGGCGACGGCGCCGTCGAGGACGCGCAGCGAGCGCTCGACTTCGGCGGTGAAGTCGACGTGGCCCGGCGTGTCGATGATGTTGATGCGGTGGTCGCGCCAGAAGCACGTCGTCGCGGCGGACGTGATCGTGATGCCGCGCTCCTGTTCCTGCTCCATCCAGTCCATGACGGCGGTGCCTTCGTGGACCTCGCCGATTTTGTACGTAATTCCGGTGTAGAACAGAATCCGCTCTGTCGTCGTCGTCTTGCCGGCATCGATGTGCGCCATGATGCCGATGTTCCGAGTCTTCGCTAACGGGGACTGCCTTGGCATTTCTCTTTAAGCTGAAAGCTGAGAGCTTCTCCTACCAGCGATAGTGAGCGAACGCTTTGTTCGCTTCGGCCATGCGGTGAACGTCTTCGCGCTTCTTGACGGCGCCGCCGCGAAGATTCGCCGCGTCCATGAACTCGTTCGCGAGCTTTTCCTGCATCGTCTTGCCGTCGCCGCGATCGCGCGCGAAGCCGACGAGCCAGCGGATGCTGAGCGACAGGCGGCGGTTCGGGTTCACCTCGACCGGCACCTGGTAGTTGCTGCCGCCGACGCGGCGTGATTTCACTTCGAGGCTCGGCTTGACGTTGTCGACCGCCTTCTTGAACACCTTCAGCGGATCGTCGCTGGTCTTCTCTTTGATGATGTCGAAGCTCTTGTAGATGATCCGTTCGGCGGTGCTGCGCTTGCCGCCGTACATGATGCAGTTGATGAACTTCGTCACCAGCGGGCTCTGATAAATCGGATCCGCGGCGATGTCGCGCTTCGGAATTTCTCGTCTACGTGGCATGGGTTAAGCCTTCTTCGGTCTCTTCGCGCCGTACTTCGAACGGCCCTGCATGCGGCCCTGGACACCGACGGCGTCGAGCGTGCCGCGGACGACGTGGTAGCGGACGCCCGGCAGGTCCTTCACGCGGCCGCCGCGAATCAGCACGAGCGAGTGCTCCTGCAGGTTGTGGCCGACGCCCGGAATGTACGTCGTCACCTCGATGCCGTTGGTCAGCCGGACGCGCGCGACTTTGCGCAGCGCGGAGTTCGGCTTCTTCGGCGTCTGGGTGAACACGCGGACGCAGACGCCGCGCTTCTGCGGGCTGTTCTGCAGCGCCGGGCTCTTCGTCTTGCTGACGATCTTCTTGCGTCCCGCACGCACGAGCTGCGAAATAGTCGGCATAGCGCTCCAGAAAAGCTGACGACGCATCGGACATCCCCCGATTGGGAGCGATGCGCTCGGTTCAGGCCTAAAAGCCTGCTGGACGACAGCGGGGCTTGGCGCCTGAAAACCCTACGAAAAATTCGCGACGGATTGGCCGTTCCGGAAACGTGCCGGGACGCTATTCCTAAGCGGCGAAGCTAGATAGGGTGTCCTAGCTCCAACAGAACCTGACGAATATAGCATGTCGCTCAGCGGCGCCGCAACCTACTAATATTGATCCCTATGGGGTTCACACCGACCGATTCCATCTGGTTCAACGGCAAGCTCGACCCCTGGAACGAGCCGAAGGTGCACGTCCTCGCGCACGGGCTGCACTATGGGACGGGCGTTTTCGAAGGCATGCGCTGCTACCCGACCGCCGACGGACCTGCCGTGTTCCGCCTGGACGCGCACCTGGAGCGTTTCTTCAAGTCCGGCGCGCTCTATGACTTAGAGATTCCCTATTCCGCGGAGGCGCTGTCGGAAGCGACCCTCGAGGTCATCCGGGCAAACAGGCTCGAGGCCGCCTACATCCGCCCGATCGCCTTCTTCGACGCGGCGACCCTCAGTGTCTGGACGAAAGAGTGCCCCATCACCGTCGCGATTGCCGCATTTCCGACCGGCAGCTACCACGCCAGCGCCGCCGAGGGCGTCCGCGTGACGATCTCGCCGATTCGCAAGTTCGACAACAGCGCCATGCCCGCCTGGGCGAAGGCGTGCGGGCAGTACATCAACTCGGCCCGCGCCGTGAACGAGGCGCAGCGGCGCGGCTTCGACGAAGCGCTGCTGCTCAATACACGCGGCGAGATCGCCGAAGGCTCGGGCGAAAACCTGTTCGTGGTCAAGAACGGTGAACTGGTGACCAACGACCGCGACGCCAGCATCCTCATGGGCGTCACGCGGGCATCGATCCTCGAGCTCGCCAACGACATGGGCATCC
>DASQHH010000121.1:0-7540 GCA_035632195.1 Vicinamibacterales bacterium | reverse complement strand
CTCGACGTCGGATGCGGCGGCGGCCGGACGATTGGCAAGCTCGCAGCACTCGCACCGCAGGGAACAGTGTACGGAGTCGACCATTCCGAAGCAGCGGTCGCCGCGAGCGCTCGGACGAACGCGCAGCATGTCGCCAGCGGGCGCGTCCAGATCCGGCACGGCTCGGTGTCGCGGCTGCCGTTCGAAGAGGGAACGTTCGATCTCGTCGTCGCCATCGAAACGCATTTCTGGTGGCCCGACCTTCCCGCCGGCGTCCGCGAAATCCGCAGAGTGCTGAAACCGCACGGCCGGCTCGCGATTGTCGCGGAGGTCTACAAGGGCGCGAGTACCGCGATGTCGCGACTGGCTGAGAAGCACGCGCCGCGAATCGGCATGACACTCCTGAGCGCGGCCGAGCACCGAAGTCTCCTGGCGGACGCCGGTTTCGAAGACGTGGAGGTCATCGAAGAACAGCGCAGAGGATGGATCGCGGCCACGGCCCGCAAATACGGGCAGGCGTTAGCGGGTGCGCTACTCGGAGCGTAAGGCGATCAACGGATCCTGTCTGGTCGCGCGCCGCGCGGGTACGTAGCACGCCGCCAGCGCTACGGCAATCAGCAGCGCCGACACCGATGCGTACGTCACCGCGTCGGTCGGCGTGACGGCAAACAGCACGGCGCTCATCAATCGGGCGAGGAACGCGGCGGCGACGACGCCTGCGGCGACTCCGGCACCCGCCAGGACCAGACCGGGCCGCACCATCAGCCGCTCGATGTCGCCCGGCTTGCGCGCCGAGCGCCATGCGGATGCCGATTTCGCGCACGCGCTGATTCGCCGCAACGCTCATGACGCCGTAGGTGCCTATCGCCGCCAGCAGCAGCGCGACGGCGGCGAACCCGCCCATCAGCCACAGCACCACTTTGCGGCGCACGGTCGAGTCCGCCAGCAGGTTCTCCATCGTGTTCTGGCCGAACACCGGCAGCGTCGGATCGACGCTGTGGATCGCCTTCTCGACCGCGGCGTTCAGCGACCCGGGGTCGGCGGACGAGCGATAGAACATCGTCAGCGCGTTTGCGGATCGTTGGAACAGCGGAAAATAGACCCGCGATGCAACCGGCACGTCGAGACCGTCGTCGTGGATGTCGGCGACGACGCCGACGATCCGCGCGGTCTGCCGGCCGAGCGCGAGGCTGCGGCCGATGGGATCCCTGCCGGGCGACTGGGTCTTCGCCAGCGTCTCGTTGACCATGACGACCGGCTCGCTGGTGGGGCCGTCGGCGGTGGTGAACGCGCGTCCGCCGAGGATCGGCGATTTCAGCGTCGCGAAGTAATCGGGGCTCGCCACCTGAAACTCCGCGCGCCGGACGTCGGCGGGTTCGGTCGACTCGCCGACGAACGTGAACCGCTGCGTCACGCCGGAGCCGCTGAACGGCGTCTTGGCGCTGACGCTCACGCCAACGGACTCGACGCCGGGCAGCGCGGAAACCCTGCGCGTCACCTCGTTGATATACGCGTTGCGCTGGGCGACGGTGCCGTACGGATTCTTCGTCGGGTCGTTCGGAACAGGAATCCAGATTTGCGTGAAACCGACGCGCGTCGGATCGAGTCCCGGGTTCACCCGCAGCATGCTCCAGAAGCTGCGCACGAGCAGACCGGCGCCGACGAGCAGCACGAGCGAGATGGCGATCTCGGCGGCGACGAGCGCCCCGCGGAACCGCCGCTCGCCCCGGCCCTCGCCAAGACCGCGGCCGGCGTCCTTCAGGCTGCCTCCCGGATCGATGCCCGACACCTGGATCGCCGGTGCGATGCCGAACACGACGCCCGCCACCATCGAAAGCGCCAGGCCGGCGAGGACCATTCCGCCGTCGAACTGCACTTCGACGAGCCGGGGCAGATCGGACGGCATGAGGGCGACGAGCCAGTCCCGCATCCAGCCCAGGGCGACGAGCGCGGCGATGCCGCCCGCGATCGCCACGACCAGGCTTTCGACCAGCAGCTGCCGCACCAGCTGAGCGCGCGTAGCGCCGAGCGCGCGGCGAACGGCGATTTCGCGCACGCGGCTCGACGACCGCGCGAGCGTGAGATTGGCGATGTTCACGCACGCGATGGCGAGCAGCAGCGCGACGGCGCCCATCAGGAGGCCGAGCGTCGGGCGGATACGGTTCGTCAGCTGGCTCTGCACGCCGTCGACACGCAGCGCCCACTGGACGCTCGCCGGGTAATTCGTGGGATACGCCGCCTGCAGCTGCGCGGCGAGCGCGTCGAGACGGTCCTGTGCCTGAGGCAGCGTGATGCCCGGCTTCAGACGTCCGATGACGCCGGGGATGAAGTTCTGCTGCCGCTGCGGCGGGCTCGTGAACGGCGCAGCCGCGAAACCGCACGCGCTCCACATGTCCACGTCTCCGCGCACGGTCTCGCCGGGATGGCGGAACGACGGCGGCATCACACCGACGACCGTATAGGTGTCGGTATCCATCACCACTTTGCGTCCGACGATGTCGCGCGCGGCGCCGAAGGCGCGGCGCCACAGTCCATCGCTGAGGACGACTGCGTCCGAGAATCCCGGCACGGCGTCGGCCGGTCCGTACACGCGTCCGAGCTGCGGGGCGGCGCCGAGCAGCTGAAAGTAATTGGCGCTGGTGACCATCACCTCGATGCGCTCGGGCCGTTCGCCTCCGACCATCGATGCGCTGACGGGCCAGATTGCCGTGACGCCGTCGAAAATGCCGGCGCGATCGCGCAGGTCGCCGAGCTCGGGCTCGGAGATGCCGATATTGCGGCCGTTGGTGGCGCGCGCATCGGCCGCGACGCGCACGAGGCGATCGGCTCGCGGAAATGGCAGCGGCCGGATCAGGACCGCATTGACGACAGTGAAGATGGCGACGTTGGCGCCGATGCCGAGCGCGAGCGTGAGCATCGCTATCGCGGTGAATCCGGGCGCTGCGACAACGCGGCGGCATCCGTGGCGGATGTCGCGCAGGATCGCATCCATGCCGCGCATCGTACGTGAATTGGCGTGGCGCCGAAACTGTTCGAAGGCGAACGGTGTCCTTCGACTCGACTGCTCGCTCGGGACTTACGCCCTGAGGGCCTGCACGGGATCCGTCCGCGTTGCGCGCCACGCGGGGACGAAGCACGCCGCCGCGGCGGACGCCGCGACAATCGCGAGCGTTCCCGCAAACACCATCGGATCGCGCGGGCTCACCTGATACAACAGGTACCCCATCAACCGCGTCGTCGCGAGCGCCGTGGCGGCGCCGGCCGCGACGCCGATGGCCGTCAGGACGAGACCGCGTCCGAGGACCAGCCGCATCACATCGCGTGTCTCGGCACCGCGCGCCATGCGCAGCGCCAGCTGACGCGCGCCCTGCGCCACCGTCGCTGCCATGACGCCGTACAGCCCGATCGCCGCGAGCACGAGCGCGAGACCGCCGAACACGGTCAGCATGGTCAGCGCGACGAGCTGCGATGCCGTGGTTCGCTCGAGCTGCTCGCGCATCGTGATGATCTCGCCCGGCGCGATGTTGGAATCGAGCGCGTGGATCTCGCGCACCAGAGGGGGACGGACGGCGCCGGGGCCGAGCGCGGTCCGGATCTGCAGTCCTACGACCGGCGCCGGGCTCTGCCGCAGCGGAAGGTAGAAGTACGGAGGCTGCGCGTCGTTGAAGCTGCGCGTCCGGATGCGGCGCACGACGCCGACCACTTGCCGCCATTGCCCCTTCACCTGGAGCCGGCTGCCGACCGGATCCGCGCCGCGCCAGAACTGCGCGGCCATCGCCTCGTCCACGATCGCCACGGGCGCCGCTCCCTCGTCGTCGGCGTCCCTGAAATCGCGGCCGCCCACCAGCGGAATCCCCATCGTCTGGAAGAATCCGGGAGCGACCGAGTTGTATTCCGCCGTGGGCTGCTGGTCGCGCGGCGCGTCGTAGCCGTCGACGGCGATCGGCGAGGTCTGCGCGCTCGCGTAACTGAAAGGCGTCATCCGCGAGAGGACGGCGGACTGCACGCCGGGGATCGCGCGGACGCGCTCCATCAGCTCGTCCTGGAAAACCCGCGCGCGCTTGGCGTCGTATCCCGCCGTGAAGGCGTCGATGGTCGTCGTCAGCAGGCCGTCGGTCTGGAACCCCGGGCTGGCGGTGCGCATTGCCTGGACGCTCTTGATGACCAGACCGGCGCCGACCAGCAGGACGAAGCTGAGCGCCATCTGCAGCACGACGAGCGTCGATCGCACCCACGCCGCGCGGCGCGACCCGACGACCGAACCGGACTGCGAGCGGAGGGCATCGGCGAGGTCCACGTTGCTGCTCATCACCGCCGGCACCAGGCCGAAGACGAGCGTCGATACGAGGCACACGCCGGTGCTGAGGGCGAGGACGCGCCAGTCGAGCTGTCCCGGAAAGCGCAGCACGATGCCGTTGCGCGGCGGCGTGAACATCGCGATCGCGTCGCGCAGCCAGCGCGCGAGGAGGAACCCGCCGGCGCCCGAAATCACGGCGAGGATGAGGCCTTCGGTGAGGAGCTGCCGCACGAGGCGGCTGCGCCCGGCGCCGATCGACATGCGGATCGTCATTTCCTGCTGACGCGCGAACGCGCGGACGAGCAGCAGGTTGCCGACGTTGGCGCATGCAATCAGCAGCACGGCCAGGACGACGACCAGCGCGACTTCGAGGGGCGCGAGCATCGATGTGGCGCCGTTGAACGGCGTCGCCCACAGCGGATACAGCCGGATGCCGCGGCCGAGGTTCGTGTCGGGATAGTCGTGCTCGAGGCGCGCCATGATCGCCGAGAGCTCCGCCTGCGCCTGATCGATCGTGACGCCCCGCTTCAGGCGGACGAAGCCCTCGAGCCAACGCGCGCTGCGATCCTCGAGCACGTAGGTGCCGGAGTTGAACTGCGGCTGCATCGAGGCCGGCACCCATAACTGGAACGCGTAGCCGACGAACGTGCCGTAGAAGCCGTCAGGCGCGACGCCGACGATGGTGAACGGCAGGCCGTTGAGCATCTGGGTCTTGCCGAGGATCTGCGGGTCGCCGTGGTAGCGGTCCTGCCAGGCCTGATAGCTGATGACCGTCACCGGGTGCGCGCTGCGGCCGACGTCCTCCCCGGGGATGAACGCCCGGCCGAGGATCGGGTGGACGCCGAGCGCGTCGAAGTAATTCGCGGACACCATGCTACCGGGCGCGCGATCAGCGCGGTCGCCGACGCTCAAGGTCGTGCCGGTGATCTTCTCGCCGATTAACGACTCGACGAGCGTGCTGCTCCGCTCCAGGTCGAGCCAATCGGGCCACGACACGGCCTCGCGGTCGCCGCCGCGGTTGGTTCCCGTGACGGCAAACATCCGATCCTGATCGACGACGAGCGGGTACGGACGCAGGAGGATGCCTTCAATCCAGCTGAAGACCGCGGCGTTCGCGCCGATGCCGAGCGTCAGGCAGAGGACGGCGAGCAGCGCGAACCCGGGACTGCGCGAGAGCATCCGCACGCCATAGCCCAGGTCACGGCGGAAGTCGTCGAGCCAGCGGAAACGATTGGCGTCGGCTGAACGATCGGCGGCCAGCGCGATGCTGCCGAATCGCTTCAGGGCGGCCTGGCGGGCCTCGTCGACGGTCATGCCGCTTCGGATGTACTCCTCGATCCGCTGATCGATGTGGAAGCGCGATTCCTCGTCGAAGGTCCCGCCGGCGTTCGACAGCGATCCGCGGACACGTCGCATCCAACCCATGACCTTCCTCTACGCGTAGCGCAGGACGCGGCCGACGCCCTTCGTCAGGCGCGCCCACTTCTCCAGTTCTTCGGCGAGGCGCTTCTCACCGGCTCGCGACAGTGTGTACATGCGCGCGCGTCGGTTGTTCTCGGTCGTGTCCCACTCCGCGCGGATCCAGCCGAGATGCTCCATGCGATGGAGCGCGGGATAGAGCGAGCCCTCTTCGACGCGGAGCATGTCGCCTGAAATGTCCTGGATGTCGGCGGCGATGCCGTAGCCGTGATGCGGTCCGCGGCTCAGCGTCTTCAGCACGAGGAGATCGAGCGTGCCCTGGAGGGCGTCGGGCTTGCGCCTGCGCAGCAGCATTACACCTAGAACTCTAGGGTAAGCGCATCCGCGGTGTCAACCGCTCGGCTGAAGCCTCGCGCTCCGGACGATTGGATCGACTCCGGACGATTGGAGCGCTCCGGAACGATCGGAGCGCGAGGCTTCAGCCGGGCGAGCGGACGTCGTGTATACTCATGTCAGATGTCTACCCATAAGCGCCGCCCACCGCTGGATCTGCTCCAGGGGACGCTCGATCTCCTGATTCTCCGCACGCTCATCTTCGGTCCGCAGCACGGACAGGGGATCGCCCGCGCGATCCAGCAGACGTCCGCGGACGAACTGCTCGTCGAACACGGCGCCCTGTATCCGGCGCTGCAGCGGCTCGAGGAGCAGGGGTGGATCGCCGGCAAGTGGGGCACCTCGTCGAACAACCGCAAAGCGCGGTTCTACTCGCTGACCCCCGCCGGCCGCAGGCAGCTGACCGACGAAACGAGCCGGTGGCAGCGTCTCTCGAACGCCATCGCCCGCGTGCTCGAGTCCGATCCCGCAAAGGCGTAATCCATGTCCCGCAGACGCCCGGCTGACGACTTCTCGGCGGAGATCGACGCGCACCTGCAGCTGGAGAGCGACCGGCTGCGCGAGGACGGGATGACCGACGCCGACGCGCGCGCCGCGGCCCGCCGCCGATTCGGCAACGTCACGGCGGCCGGGGAGCGGTTCTACGAATCGCACCGGTGGCTGTGGTGGGACCGGCTGACGCAGGACGTCCGCTTCGCGGCGCGGCTGCTGCGCAAGTCGCCCGGGTTCACCGCCGTCGCGGTGCTCACGATCGCGCTCGGCATCGGCTCGACGACTGCCATCTTCAGCGTCGTCGACGCGACGCTGCTGCACCCGCTCCCCTATCAGCACCCCGAGCAGCTCGTCACCGTGCAGGACGATTTCACGGGCGTGGGCGCGCACGACGTCGGCTTGTCGGAGCCCGAATGGCAGGACCTCGAGCACTCCGGCGTTTTCGAGCACGTGTCGCCGACGTGGTTCGACGAGAACAACCTCACCGGCGCCGACCGGCCGGAAAAGGTGCGGCTGCTGATCGTCGCGCCGAACTATTTCGCGCTGCTCGGCGTCAATGCGGAGCTCGGACGGACGTTCGATCCCGCGGACCATTCGCCCGGCATCCTCGGCGAGGTCGTCATCAGCGACGGGTTGTGGAAGCGCGCATTCGGCGGCGACCCGCGCGTGCTCGGCCGCAGCTTCCGCATGGACACCGACCTGTACCGCATCGTCGGCGTCATGCCGGTTGGATTCGATTCGCCGGAGCGCAAAGCCGAGGAGCGCCACGTCGAAGTGTGGGCCGCGACCAGCTTCTACGGCGCGCCGCTCGCGGACCACCCGCGCCGCAGCGGACGCAACGTGCCGAGCGCGGTCGCGCGCATCCGCCCGGGCCTGACGGTCGAAGCGGCGCAGCAGCGGCTCGAGGAGCAGGGGTGGATCGCCGGCAAGTGGGGCACCTCGTCGAACAACCGCAAAGCG
>DASQHH010000120.1:0-4974 GCA_035632195.1 Vicinamibacterales bacterium | reverse complement strand
CTCGGCCGCGACGAACACTACGTGCGGTGCCGGTTGAAATAGCTACCGCTTCATCCGCGAGAACACGGCGATGTGCGCGTCGACGACGCGCTTGCGCTCGTTCTCGTCCGGCTCGAGCGTCCACACGCCGCGCTGCGACGTGCCGCCGAGGATGATGCCGTCGCTGCGCGGCATCATGTGAATCGGCAGGCCGCCCGGCTGCTGCGGCGCGCGGTCCCCTCCATTCGTCCCGTAATTGACTTCCGGCTGCGGCACCATCACCGTCAGCTGCCCTTTCAGCGGAACCAGCTCCTGATCGTTGAAGAGATCGCGGGCGCCGAGCCCCGTGCAGTTCATGATGATCGGCTCGCGCAGCGTCGCGAGATCGCGCTGCGAGTCGAACTTGCGGATCACGATCTTTCCGCCGAACAGCCGGAAGTCGCGCACGAGCGCCTCGAGATAGATGGACGGCTCGATGCGAATCTCGGGCGAACGGATCGCGTACTTCGTCGGGAACGGGTGCTCGCCCGGCTGCAGCACTTCGCGGCCCGGCGTGAGGCCCTCGTTCAGGTTCGGCCTCGCGTTCGGCGCCGGCGCCTGCGGCGCCGCCGGCAGATCGTCGGTCAGCTGGTAGTTGTCCACCCACGACACGCCGAAGTACGGCCCCGCGAGCAGCTGCAGCTGCCGGTAAGCGATGCCCGCCGCGCGGATGAACTGCGCGTCCCACTCCGGCGTCCGGCGATCGTTCGCAACGAGACCGGACAGCGGCGTGAAGCCGGCCAGCGACATGTTGGATGTCACGTTCGGCGGGATCGCGGCCGCGTAGATGGTCACGTCGAAGCCGCGGCGCTGCAGTTGACGCGCGCACGTCAGCCCGACCGAGCCGCAGCCGAGGACGGCCGCCTGGCGGGACTGGTGCTCCGTGGCGAACTCCGCCGCCATCAATCCGGTTCCCCACGCGATCGACATCCCGGCGCCGCCGTGCCCGTAGTCGTGCACGAGAAGCTTGTCGTCGAGCTTGTCCGGCTTGAGCACGAAACCCGGGTCGCGATGCGGCCGCAGGCCGACGGTCGTGCGGATGATGCGCTCCCAGGCCGCATCGACCGGCGTCAGCCGGACCGGCGCCCGCCGCGCGGCGCCATTCGGTCTGGGATTCGTCGTGCAGCCGCCGAACGCGGCTCCGGCGGCAGCCATGCCGCCGACCGTCAGAAACGCCCGTCGATTCATCGGTCCTTCTTCATGTTCGCGAACGCGAACGACCATTCGTCCGCGAGCTCCGCAATCCGTTTGTCGACCGGCCGGTAGCCGTGCGAACCGAGCGTCTCGACGCGCACGAGCACCGGCTTGCTGCAGCCCTGCGCCGCCTGCAGCGCGGCCATGAACTTGAACGTGTGGCTCGGCACGACCCGGTCGTCGTGATCGGCCGTCGTTGCGAGCGTCGCAGGATAACAGGTACCCGCCCTGATGTTCTGCAGCGGCGAGTACTTGATCAGGTACTCGAACGCTCTGGCGTCCTGCTTCGCGGATCCGTATTCCGTGACCCATCCCACGCCGGCCGTGAACTCGTCGTAACGCAGCATGTCCATGACGCCGACCGCGGGCAGCGCGACGGCGAACAGATCCGGACGCTGCTGCATCACGGCGCCGACGAGCAGGCCGCCGTTCGATCCGCCCATGATGCCGAGCGTCCGCGGCGAGGCGTACTTTTCGCGGACGAGATACTCGGCCGCGGCGATGAAGTCGTCGAACACATTCTGCTTCTTCTCGAACATTCCCGCGTGGTGCCACGCTTCGCCGTATTCGCTCCCGCCGCGCATGTTGGCGGTCGCCCAGACGCCGCCGTGTTCGAGCCAGTTGATGACGTCGGGGCGGAACGTCGGCAGCGTCGCGATGTCGAAGCCGCCGTAGCCGTACAGCATCGCCGGACTGGTGCCGTCCTTCTGCAGATCCTTCCGGTGCGTGACGAACATCGGCACGCGCGTGCCGTCCTTCGAGTCGTAGAAGACGCGCTCGGTCGTGTACGGCGCGGGATCGAAGGTGAGCTTCGGCGCCTGGAACGGCGTGCTCGTCCCCTCCGCCGGATCGAACTGATAGACGGTCGTCGGCGACAGCGGCGAGGTGAACAGATAGAAGACCTCCGGCCGATCGAAGCGTCCGTGCGGACCATCGATCGTCCCGAGGCCCGGCGGCGTGATGCGGCCCGCCGGCGCGCCGTCGAGCGAGTAGAACGTGACCTCGTTGGTGACGTCCACCATGCGATTGACGGCGATCTTCCCGGCGATCATGCGGGCCGAATCGATCGCGTTCTTCGCCTCGGGCACGACTGTCTTCCAGTTCGCGGCATCTGGCCGGTCCAGGGGGACGCTGACGATCTTGCTGTTCGGCGCCTCGCGATCGGTGCGCAGATAGAGGCGGCCGTTCGCGACGCCCAGCGGCTCGTACGCGGCGGTATGTCCCGGATACAGCGGACGGATGGGCGCGTCGATCGCGGGCTTGAGCGGATCGCCGAGGTCCTTTACGAACAGCTCGTTCTTCTCGCTCGTGCCCTTGTTCGTGACGACGAACAGGTAGCGCCCCGTCTCGTCGATCTCCGGATCGATGAAGAGCGCCGGCTCCTCCGGCCGCGCGTAGAGCATCGGATCCGCGGCCTGCGGCGTGCCGAGGCGGTGGTAGTAGATCTTCTGATCGCGATCGGCGACCTGCAGTCCCTTGCCGGGCGGCGGCTCGGGAAAGCGGCTGTAGAAGAACCCTCTGCCGTCCTTCGTCCACTGCACGCCGACGACCTTCATCCATTTGATCTCGTCGGGCAGCTGCTTGCCCGTCGCCATGTCGCGCACGTAGAAGGTTTCGAGGTCCGAGCCGCCGACGGCGAGTCCGTACGCGAGGTGCCGCCCGTCCGGCGACGGCACGTAACTGGCCAGCGACGTCGTCCCGTCCGGCGAGATCTCGTTCGGGTCGATGAGCACGCGCTCGCTGCCCGCGAGGCTCTCACGCACGAAGACGACCGACTGCTTCTGCAGGCCGGTGTTGCGCGAGAAGAACCAGTGGCGTCCCTCGAAGAATGGCGCCGTCACGCGCGGGTAGTCGTAGAGCTTCTCGATGCGCTGACGGAACGCTTCGCGCGTGCCGAGCGAATCGAGATAGCGGAACGTGATCGCGTTCTCGGCGTCGACCCACGCTTTGACGTCCGGGGAGTCGAGGTCCTCCATCCAGCGGTACGGGTCGGCGACCTTGCGGCCGTGATAGTCGTCGACGACCGCGCCTTTCTTCGCGGCGGGATACTTCAGTGCAGGGGTTTGTGCCATCAGCGATGTGCCGAGCGCGACGACGAAGAACAGCCGCTTCATGAGAGTTGTCCTACCGGAACAACGCCAGATCGATCGCCTTTCCCATTGCCTCGTACCCGGCGTCGCTCGGATGCAGATGATCGCCCCGATCGTACTTCAGCAGGAATCGCCTGGGGTTGTCCGGATCGCGGACTGCGGCGTCGAAGTCGATGACGCCGTCGTAGCTCCTGCTCGTCCGTATCCACTCGTTGATCGCGGACCGCTTGGCCTCGCCCGCTTCCGTGAAGTACGCCGCGCCCTCGAACGGCGTCAGCGTCGCGCCGATGATCTTCAGACCGCGCGTGTGTGCGCGGTCGATGACCTGGCGATGCGCCGCGATGAGGTCCTCGGCGGTCGGGAGCGCGCTGCCCCGCGCGAGGCCGATGTCGTTGATGCCCTCGAGCAGGACGACGTGCGTGACGCCGGCCGCCGCGAGCACGTCGCGATCGAGCCGCGCGAGCGCGTTGACGCCCGCTCCGTCGAGCAGGAGACGGTTGCCCGCAATGCCCGCGTTCATCACGGCCGTCCGCACGCCGCCGCCCGCGGCGAGCCGCCGGGCGAGCTGATCCGGCCATCGCGCGTTGGCGTCGACCGTCGACCCCGTACCGTCGGTGATCGAATCGCCCAGCGCGACAATCGCGTCCGTCCGCGCGTCGGTCCGTACTTCGACGCGCGACAGATAGAACCACGACGTCGTCGTCGTCGGCTCGGCGAACTCGTGATCCCCGGCGTGATTGCCGGCGATGACGTAGCTGGTCTGGAACGCGCCCGCATGGACGGTCACGGGCATTCGCGCCATGTCGTCAGGTAAGTACACATCGACAGCGAGGTCCGCGAACGCCGGCACCGCCAGCGTGACCGGATCGGTGACCATTACGGCGCCCGCGGGAACAAGGGTCGACGTCCGGCCGGCGAACGTCAGGGGATGTGACGATGCGGTGGCGATGGCCGAGCCCTTGTCGCGAAGGGCGAGGGACGCCGCGCCGATGGACAGCGGCCCGGTGCCGAACGCATTCGAGAACACGATGCGCACCGCGTCGCCGGCGACGGTCGTGTGCACGATCTCGCGCAGCGTCTGATTGTTCGGAACAAATGGTGGCGTCGCCGGTCCTCTCCCCGCCGGCGGCACAGCGGGCGGTGCGGCCGGGGCGCCCGGCATGACGGCGGGGGGCGGAGCCGGCCGGGCGACCGGCGACGTCGCCCAGGTGCCCACCCAATGCGATCCGCCCTGTGATTGGACTGAGGCGGTCAGCGCAAAGCCTGCGACAATCGCCGTGGCGATCATGTGCTTCATTCGGCATATTGTAAGGAGGTCGCCGTGAGCCGGATCATCGAATCTCCCGCAGCCGACCTCCAGGCGGGCATCGCACGCGAAGGGTTCGTCTTCGTCGGCGGCGCGCTGATGAAGCCGAGCCTCGAGCAGTTCGGGCCGTTGGCCGACTGGGGCGCCTTCGCGGACAGTTGGAACGATCTGGCGGTCGACACCTACATGGCCGACGGCGGCCGCTACCGCCGCCGCCGCCACGCCGTCTTTGCCGTGGGCGGCGACGGAGCCGGCGGTTCGATCGAGCGGCTTCCGCACCAGCCGCACTACCAGTCGACCGATTACAACCCGATTCACGGCGGCATCGCGCGGTGGTTCGAGCCGATCACCGACGCGGTCGCCGGC
>DASQHH010000119.1:0-7968 GCA_035632195.1 Vicinamibacterales bacterium | reverse complement strand
GGTTAACGGATAATGCATTATGGGTAAGACTCTTTTTCTCGCCGCATCGATCTGCCTGGCGCTCGTCACCACTCTCGTTGCCCAGCGTTCGAGGCCGCGGCTCCTCGTGCTGAATAAAGAAGACGCCGCGATGGTCATCGTCGACCCGGACTCCGGCTCGGTGCTCGGCAAGGTCGGCGTCGGCGTGCAGCCGCACGAGCTCGTGGCGTCGACGGACGGCAAGACGGCGTTCGCGAGCAACTACGGCACCGGACCGCAGCCGGGACACACGATCTCGATGATCGATATCGCCGGACAGAAGGAGGTGCGGCGCATCGACACGGCGCCGCTCATGCGTCCGCACGGGCTCGCGTTCGCCGGCGGCGAGCTGTATTTCACCGCCGAAGGCAGCAAGAAGATCGCGCGCTACGATCCGTCTGCAGACAAAGTCGACTGGGAGTTCGAAACGGGCCAGGCGACGACGCACATGGTGATGGTGTCGAAGGACCTGAAGACGATCTTCACGTCGAACATCGGCGCCGACAACGTGTCGATCATCAGGCAGGGGAGCGGCGGAGGGTGGACGCAGACGCTCGTCGCCGTCGGCAAGGGGCCTGAAGGCATCGACCTTTCGCCGAACGGCCGCGAAATCTGGTCGGCGCATTCGCGCGACGGCGGCGTGTCGGTCATCGACGTCGCCGCGATGAAGGTCGCGCACACCATCGATGCCGGCACGAAGCGGTCGAACCGCGTGAAGCTGACGCCGGACGGCAAGTTCGCGCTGCTCTCTGACGTCGACACGGGCGAGCTCGTCGTCGTCGATGCCGCAAAACGCGTCGTGGTGAAGCGCCTGCCTGTCGGCAAACAGCCCGAGGGCGTGCTCGTTGCGCCGGACGGGCGCACGTTCGTAGCGGTCAACGGCGACAACGCGGTCGCCGTCGTCGATACGAAGACGTGGACGGTGACGAAGCGCATCTCCCCCGGCACAGGGCCGGACGGGATGGCGTGGATCCAATGACGCCCGGCTAAAGCCTCGCGCTCCACAGCGGAGCGCGAGCCTTCACGCGAGCGAGCGCCACCCGTTTGGGTGATACGAGCGCGGCGCTGCGGCGCTACGCTCGATCCGTGATCCCGCAACCACAACCGAGTGATGAAGATCTCAACGACGTTCTCCTCGACGCGTACTCGCATGCGGTGACGTCCGCGGTCGACGCGGTCGGCCCGGCCGTCGTGCGCATCGAAGTGGATCGCGGCGGCGGCTCCGGCGTCGTCTTCACGCCGGACGGTCTGATCCTCACCAACAATCACGTCGTAGAGAAGAATCCGCACCTGAGTGTCGTCCTGCCGGGTGGACGGACGCTGCGCGCAGACGTTGTCGGCCGCGACGCAGATACGGACCTCGCCGTCGTCCGCGCTGTGCCGGACCGCGGCGAGTCGCTGACGTGGGCGCAGTTCGGAGACTCGCGAGCGATCCGCGTCGGGCAGATCGCGATCGCCATCGGCAATCCGTACGGCTTCCACCACTCGGTGACCGCCGGCGTCGTGAGCGCGCTCGGCCGGTCCCTGCGATCGCAGTCCGGGCGGCTGATGGACGACATCATCCAGACCGACGCGGCGCTCAATCCGGGCAACTCCGGCGGACCGCTCGTGACGACGCGCGGCGAAGTGATCGGGATCAACACGGCGATGATCCTGCCGGCGCACGGCCTGTGCTTCGCGATTGCCAGCAACACGGCTCGGTACGTGGCGGCGACGCTGATTCGCGACGGCCGGATCCGCCGCAGCTATATTGGTGTCGCGGGTCAGAACGTCCCGATTCCGCGCGCGCTGGCCCGTGCCAATCAGATTGCAGCGTCGTCGGGGATCTTCATCTCGTCGGTCGAAGCCGGCAGTCCAGCGGCGAGAGCGGGGCTGCGCGACGGCGACGTCATCATCGGGTGCGCCGACGAAGCCGTCACCGGGATAGACGATCTGCATCGCCATCTCGGTGAACAGCGCATCGGCGTCCCGACCGTGTTCACGCTGCTTCGCAGCGGCGCGCGGCGCCGGCTGACGCTCGTCCCGGCGGAAAAACCGTCCAGCTGAGTTCCCCGCTGGCGTCTGCCTTGCAGCCTCTCGACCTCTGGAGGTCACTCATGCGCATCAACATACCTCGAGCGGTCGTCGGCTCACTGGTCGTCGGGCTGCTCGCGATCCAGTCGGTGCACGCACAGAACAACGATCCCTGGCGGGATCGGTACGGGCGCGACGGCAGGTACGACGCGTATACGCGACTCGCGCGCGTCGAGGCCGGCACCTACGTGACGGTCCGCGTCAGCCAGTCCATCGAAACGAATCGCCGCGAGGACCGCGCGTTCCCGGCGGTCGTCGAAGAGGACGTTTGGGACAACTACAATCGTCTCGCGGTTCCCGCGATTCCCAGAGGATCGCCGGCCGAACTGCGCGTCCGCGCTGCGGCCGACGGCGATTTGATTCTCGACCTCGATTCGATCATTGTCGACGGGCGCCGTTACGTCGTCGATGCGCAGGCGACACGCCTCGAGGCGCGGCCTCGCGGCACGTCGGGTGACGAGGCTGCCGAGTACGTGGGCGGCGGCGCGCTGCTCGGCACGATCATCGGCGCGATTGCGGGCGGCGGAAAGGGCGCGGCGATTGGAGCCGCGGCCGGCGCGGGCATTGGAGCTGCGGGCCTCGTAACGCGCGGACGCGAGGTCCGTGTACCTGCCGGATCCCGGCTGACGTTCCGTCTCGATCGCGATCTGGCGTTCGGCGGCCGCAGCGACCGCCGCTGACCGCTGGCCCGCGCTACAGGGTGATCAAGCCCCGTCGGACTGCACGGCGGACCCCATCCGTGCGGTTCGCCGCGCCGAGCTTGCCTGAAATCGACGAGACGTGAAATTTGACGGTCTGATCGCTGATGCCGAGCCGCGCAGCGATCGCCTTGTTCGGCAGCCCCTGCGCCAGCAGCTCCAGGACTTGAATCTCGCGCGGCGTCAACACCTCTTCATATTCGTCGCGCGGCTCGGAGCGCGGCTTCGCGACGACGATCGCGTCCGCGTCCACGGATGACGCGCGGGCGTCGGCGAGTGACACGAACTCGCCGACGACATCGACGGACCCGTTCATTTCGGCTTTCAGCCGTGCGCGCTCAGCAGAAGTTCCGACAAGAATCGCTCGCATGCTTTGATGCTTGCGGTCCGACCAGTGTCTGCGGGTCGTCAGAGCACAGTCCGACCGCTGCCTGAGACTTGTCAGACTGGGGTCGCACAATGAGCAGACCTGAGTCCGACCCTGTGCGGACCTGAGTCCGACTCAAGTCCGACCCGGTTCAGTGTACGAAACGCGCTATTTGACGCATCAAAATCGCCGCAACTCCTTTTAAGACGCCGGCCGCTCGCCCACGGTAACAGAGACGTCCCTGGCCGCGCCGCCGCGGAGCAGATGCACGGGCACAGCGCGTCCCACGCGATCTCCGAGCAGCAAATCGAGCAGATCTTCCGGTGATTCGACGGCCTGCCCGTCGAAATCGACCAGCACGTCGCCGACGAGGACGCCCGCCGCCGCTGCCGGACTGCCAGCCGTGACGCCGACGACGAGGAGCGCGCGACGGCGGTCGGACGACTGCTGATGCTCGGGCAGTTCGACCGGCTGACCCGCGATGCCGAGGTAGCCGCGTTTGAGCTGGCCGTGCTCGACGAGTGTGGCCGCCGTCTTCCATGCGATTGGCGCCGGGATGACGACGCCGGTGCCGCGGATCGCCGCCGCCGTCGCCACGCCGACGAGCGCGCCCGACGTGTCGATGAAGGCGCCGCCGGCAAAGCCGTCGTGCATCGGCGCGGTCGTACGAATGACTTGATCGATCGCGCGGCGGCGGCCGGTCGGCAGCGGACCGCCGATGACCGCCACGATGCCCGCGCTCGCGGTGACGACGTTGCTCCACGAGCGCGCGACAGCGAGGGCGAGGTGACCGACGCGCGGCGCAGTGGCGGACGGCTGAATCGGCTTGCCGCCGAGCCCGGCCACTTTCAGCACGGCAAGGTTCGTGGTCGGATCCCACGCGCCGAGCTCCGCGTCGAGCACGGTGCCGTCGCCGCGGCGGACGTGCAGCCCGTCCTCGCTGCGGCCGAGCGCTCCGACCGTGGTCAGCACCACGTTGTCGGCATATACGAGGCCGCTGGCGGGACGGCGGCGGCCCTGGACCTGGACGACGCTCGGCGCCGCGGCGTCCACGGCGTCCGCGAGTTGATTCGAGAATGAAGAAAGAAGGTCTGTTGTCATGACGCGATGGTGACAGAGCGCGCGCGCCGCGGAATCACCCGAACGGGCAGTCAGCCTATAATCCGCGGATGCGCCGGATCGTGCCGCTCGCAGTCGCCGTTGTTGCCGCCGCTTTGCGCCCGAGCGCGCAGACCGCTCCCGCCGACACGATTTTCGTCAACGGACACATCATTACCGTCGACACGCGGTTCTCGATCGCGCAGGCCGTGGCGATCACCAACGGGCGTTTCACCGCCGTCGGCAGCGACGCAAACATCCGGAGGCTCGCGGGGCCGAAGACGGACGTCATCGATCTGAAAGGGCAGACGGTCACGCCGGGACTGGCCGACGATCATTTGCACGACGCCGGCGGCGGACCGGGCGTCGATCTCTCCCGTGCGCGGAGCCTCGCGGACGTCGTCGCGGCCGTTGCCGCGCGCGTCAAGACGAGCCAGCGCGGCGACGTGATTGCCTCCAACAGCGACTGGCACGAGGCGCAGCTCAAGGAACACCGCCTGCCGTACCGCAAAGATCTCGACGCCGTCTCGCCGGACAATCCCGTCGTCCTCGTGCGCGGCGGCCACGAGTACATCCTGAACTCCGCGGCGCTGGCGAAATGGAACATCACGAAAGCGACGCCGCAGCTGCCCGGCGGGCGCATCTCGCGCGACGCCGAAGGCGAGCTGAACGGCGAGCTCATCGATCGGGCGAAGTCGCTCGTGCGGCTGCCGCCGGGTCCGCGCCTCACTATCGAAGCGCTGCAGGAACAGCACCGCAAGCTGAACGCCGCGGGGCTGACGAGCATCCGCTATCCCGGCGCGCCGGTGGAGCAGTATCGCCTGCTGCAGGAGATGGAGCGGCGCGGCATCCTGACGATGAGGGTGAACCAGCTGCTGCGGTTTCCGGCGGCGGACAGCGCGGCGGCTATCCGCAGCGCGATCGAGTCGTCCGGCGTGAAACCCGACGAAGGCGACGAATGGGTCCACATCGGCGGGATGAAGCTTGCGGTCGACGGCGGATTCGAAGGCGGCTGGATGCGTGAGCCGTACGCAGAGCCGTGGGGCGAGCACGGCACGTTCCGCGGCGTCAACACGATGCCGCAGGACAAATACACCGACGTGGTCAAGGAGCTGAACCGCCTCGGATGGCGCGTGGCGACGCACGCGGTCGGCGACGCGGCGATCGACGAGGTGCTTGCGGGCTACGAAGCGGCGAACGCGGAGAAGTCGATTGTGGGGAAGCGCTGGTCGCTCGAGCACGGCTTCATCCCGCAGGCCGATCAGTTTCCGCGCATGAAGGCGCTCGACCTGATCATTTCGGCGCAGGACCATCTCTATCTCGCCGGTCCGAGCCTCGTCTCGTATTGGGGCCCCGCGCGCGCCGCGCGCACGACGCCGGTCCGCGAATACCTCGATCGCGGATTCCACGTCGCCGGCGGCACCGATTCGGCGGTCGTGCCCTATCCGCCGCTCTGGGTCATCTACCACTTCGTCACGCGCGACACGATCAGCGGCGGCGTCCTCGGCGCGGACCAGAGGATCACACGGAAGGAAGCGCTGCAGCTCGAGACGATCAACAACGCCTACGTGACGTTCGAAGAGAAGGCCAAAGGGTCGATCGAGCCCGGCAAGCTCGCGGACCTCATCGTTCTACCGAAAGACATACTCACGTGTCCTGAGAAAGAGATCGAGCAGATGAGCGTTTCGATGACGATGGTCGGCGGGAAGATCGTGTACCGGCGACCTTCGTAAACGCTTACGTCGGCAGTAACGTCCGCGCGACCAACGCTCTGTAGAATCAATAACATCCGGCTGGTCCCAACCTTGCTCAAGGAGGCGCCCGTGATCTCACGCGACCGTTGTTGTGTGTCTTTCGTCCAGATTCTCGCGTTCATGACTCTGTTGATTTTCTCCGGCGCGCGCGCTGCGCATGCGCAGCCACCTTCGCCCGATGCTCCGCCGGCGACTCCAGCGCAGCCGTCATCCGATCCGGCAGCCGCGCCGGCCGCCGTCGCGCAGGCGCCGGCCAGCGATGACGACGAGCGATTGGACCCGTCCGAGCCCGACTACTCGCTGATCAACCTGCCGACCGCGCTTCGGCTGCCGTCCCACAAGGGGGACTTTCACCTGGTCCACCGCTTCGGCGAAAACCTGCGGACGGACGACTTCGAGACGCAGCTCTCGAATCTCTTCGGCATCGATCAGGGAGCGACGATCGGCCTCGAGTTCCGTTTCGGCCTCATGAAGCACCTCGAAGGCGTCGTCACGCGGACGAACAACGGCCGCACGGTCCAGTTCCAGGGCAAGTACGACGGCTGGCATCAGAGCGCATCGCTGCCGTTGTCGATCTCTCTGATCGCATCGGCAGAAGGCACGAACAATTTCGGCGCGTGCAAGGGCTGCGGCGATACAGGGTACGCGCAGACGCTCGGCGCGGTCTTCGCGCACGAGTTCGGGCAGAACGGCGCCGTCTATCTCGAGCCGTTCTGGGTGCACGGTGTCGGCGGCATCGCGGTTCCGGGCGAGAGCACCGGCTTCGTCGGCATCGGCGCGCGCGGGCGGGTGCACGGCGAAACGTATCTGGTCTTCGAAGTCTCGCCGCGCCTCGGCGGCACCGTGTTCGACGACGGATCGCCCGAGTACGCGTTCGCGATCGAAAAACGCGTCGGAGGGCACGTGTTCCAGCTGCAGCTGGGCAACAGCTCCGCCGTCACCTACGCGCAGATCGCGCGCGGCGGCGTTCCCGGCGGACTCTACTTCGGATTCAACCTGAGTCGAAAGTTCTTTTAGGGAGGAAGTGGCCGATGAAGCGACTGACGTTTGCGTGTGTGGCACTTGCCCTCGTCTCAATCTCGTGCGGCAGCAGCGCGCCCTCGACGACCGCCGCGACGTCGGTGACCGCGGTCAAGCCGACGTTCACGGCCACGCTCCTGCCGTCGAATGAAGTACCACCAGTGTCGAACGGAGAAAAGGTCGGAAGCGGAAGCGTCACCATCGTTTTCAACACCACAACGGACGCGGCAGGCAACGTCACATCGGCGACGGCCAATTTCTCGGTCAGCCTGTTCGGGTTCCCGGCAGGAACGGCCATCAACGTGGCGCACATCCACCAGGGCGCGTCGACATGCGTGTGCCCGGTTGTCGTATCGACGACGCTGGCGGCATCCGATCAGCTGTCGACGAACACCGCAGGGGCGCTCAACTTCGCGAAGAACAACATTCCGATCTCGGATCCGGCGGTCGCGCAGGCGATCATGAACAATCCGAGCGGGTACTACTTCAACGTCCACTCGACGCTCAATCCGGGCGGCGTGGCGCGCGGAGTACTGGCGCGCACCCAGTAATCCGTTCGATCTCGCGCGTTCCGCAACGCGTTCCTCTCGCGTTCAGACGCGCAGCCGGCCGTACGACATCCACCCCGTACGGCCGGCTCTCTATTAGATGGGGCTCCGCCCATACCCCGGCTCCTCGATCGCGGGGGCCCCTTGGCCCCGCTCCGCTTCGTCGCATCGCGCTCCCGCGCGTTTGTTCGGGGTTACCCAGCTTTCAGGCGTTGATCGCGTACTCTGAAGCATCGTCCGCGAGCTCTTAGGCGTCGATCGCCTGCTCCCAACGGTCGTCCGCGACCTTTCAGGCATCGATCGCCTGCCCTCAGGCAGCGATCGCGAGCTCTCTTATCCTGTTCAAAACAAAAGGGCTGAGAGCCTTTCAGCCCTCAGCCCTTGAAGCACCC
>DASQHH010000118.1:0-7262 GCA_035632195.1 Vicinamibacterales bacterium | reverse complement strand
GATCTCGACGCGAACGTCTCGCGCGTCTCGGCGCGTATTCCGTTCGTCGAGGGGCTCGAGGGCCGGCTGAACGCCCTGAACGCGCTCCGCGGCGACGTCGATCAGAAACTGCAGGCGCAGATCGCGCGCCGCACCGAGCTCGACACGCTGAAGACGGCCTGCGACGGCCTGCAGGCCCAGATGGTCGACGCCCAGCACAAGGTCGACGGCGTCCGGCAACTGCAGCAGAAGCTCATCCCGCTCGTGGCGGAGCTGAACGTCCTCAAGAAGGACGTCGCAACGGCGCACCAGCGGATCGGCTCGATCGCCCACGACGAGGCGACGATCGCCGATCACCAGCGGCGCTTCGCGGAACTCGTGGCGGCCAGCAAACAGGTCGCGGCCGAAGTCGCCGATCGTACGCGCCAGATGCAGAGCCTGTCCGAGGACATCGCGCGGTCGGCCGCGCTCAAGGACGAAATGCTGGGCGAGCTCGACCGCGTCCACAGCCGGCAGCGCGAAGCGGTCTCGCAGATCCAGGCGTCCGAGGATCAGCTCGCGCGGGCCGAGAAGATGTTCCAGCAGCTCGAGCAGCGGCGCACGCAGCTCGCCTTCGGCGAGAAGAAGCTGGCGGGAGTCGAGTCGCGCCTGGGCGAGTTGAAGCAGCTCTCGGACGCGATCGATCAGAAGATTCAATCGATTGCCGCACGCGAGCAGCTGGTGGCCGCCGTCAAGTCGGAGGTCGGCGAAGTCCACGCGATCAGCGCGCGCAGCAAGGCCGACCTGGCGCATGTGACCGAGCGCCGAGGCGAGATCACCGCGCTCAAGTCGCAGGTCGATCAGCTGCTCTCGAAAATCGCGGAGACCGACGATCGCATCGCCGCGATCGACGCCCGCCGCACAGTGGTGGACGAGGTTCAGACGAAGACCAACGCCATCACCCACCTGCTCGAGGACGTCCGCATCAACCTCGACACGCTCAGCGAGCAGAAGGCGGTCATCGATCACGTGTCCGAGAAGGCGGCGCAGCTCGACTTCGCGCTGCAGGAAGCCCGCACGACGATGGCGCGGCTCCAGCACGAGCGCGAAATTGCGGAGCGCATCGAGCAGAACATCAAGCAGCTGCGCCAGCGGACGCAGGGCGAGGAACAGAAGAAGGCGTCGGCGTAGGATCCACTCGCGCAGGGGCGACTCGCGAGCCGCCCCTACTTCTCGAGCAGTTGTTTCAGGGAATTGAGCGCGCGGTTCCACCCGCCGCCGATCAGCTCATAGTATCGCCGCCAGCGATCGCCGTCCTCGAAGCCCGTCTGCGCCACGCGCAGACGGGTCGACGCGCCCTCGGCTTTCACCGAGACTTCCAGCGCCATCGGGCCGATCGGATCGCCGTCGGGCGGCAGCCAGAACGCGTCGCCGACGAAGAACCCTTCGTTGGGCGTGTACTGCACGATGGTGCCGCGCAGAACGCCCCCCAGCCGCCCGAGTACGTCGTCGCGGTCGACGGTCGGCTCCCATTCGACGACGTACGGGCCGAGCGTCCGCGGCGACGTCACCGAGTGCGACACGAGCCACCACGCGCCCAGCGCTTCCGGCTCGAAAAACGCCTTCAGGACGCGGCCGGGCGGCGCCGCGATGACGACGGATACGTCAACGGCGGGCGGCTTCACACTATTGGGCGGCGGTGGAGGTGTGCCGTTCCGCCCGGGCCTTCGCGACCATGTCCTTCACTTCCCTCATCAATGTCGGGACGTGGTACGGGATGCCGTCCTTGATCGTCCACTCGATACCGCCGCCGTGGACGTTCTGGACGCGATCGCCGGGAGCGATTGGCGTGTAGTTCGGGACGGGCTTGCCGTTCACCAGCATGACGTCGGTGCCGTACGGGTTGAGGAGCCGAAGGTTCTCGAGCGGGTTGCCGTTGACGATGAGCATGTCGGCGGCGAAGCCTTCACGGATCTTGCCGAGGCGATCCTCCATGCCGAGCAGTTTCGCGCCGTTCCAGGTGGCGTGCTCGATCACCTCGAGCGGGTGGAACCCCGCCTCTTCCTGCAGCTCCAGCTCCCGCGAAATGCCGAATCCGTACATCGAGTAGATGTATCCCGCATCGTCGCCAGTCGTGACGATGCCGCCCTTGTCGGCGAATTCGCGGACCGCGTCCATCCAGATGCGGTACTGGCCGCGCCAGCGCGCCTCCTGCGTGCTCGTCCAGCCGAAGAAGTAGGAGCCGTGGTTCTCCACGGATGCCTTGAAGTACTCCTCGAGCGACGGATGCAGGTAGTCCTTGAACCACGGCAGGTTCCTGGCACGCGTGAGGTCGCGGCTCGCTTCGTAGATCGAGAACGTCGGGTCCCAGACGACGTGCTTCTCGACCATCAGGTCGATGACTTCGTGCAGCTTCTTCGGGTCCGCCTGCGCATACAGCTCGCCGGCGCGCCCGAAGCGGTCGACCTCGTTCGACAGGTTCATGTCGGGCGGGAAGTCCTGGATGCCGTTCAGCGCCGCGTCGGCGACGCCGTAAAAGTGCTCGATCGACGTGATGCCGAGCTCGGCGTAGTCCTTCGCGTTGGTCTCGTCGACCGCGATGTGCGCGGCCGTGCGCAGTCCGAGCGCGTGGGCTTCGGCCAGCCCCGCCTCGAGCTGATCCCGATCCCATCCGCCGATGAACTTCAGGCCGTCCGCGCCGCGCTGCTTGATGTCGCGGATCCAGGCGCGGATTTCCGCGGGCGCGCCGGTTCTCCCCTTGCTGACGAACGGGTACACGAGGATTCGCGGCGCGACTATCGTGTGGGCGTTGCTCTCCGCCTGCCACCGCTTCGAACGGTCGAAATCGCCCCCGACCTCGCGCGCAGTCGTGACGCCGGCCGCCAGATACAGGTTGCGCTCGTACTGGATCGGCTGCGGGATTCCGGGCTGCCGCTCCTCGTGCCAGTGCATGTGGGCGTTCACGATGCCGGGCATCACGTACTTGCCGGCCGCGTCGATGACGACGGTGTCGCCCGACGCCTGCGGCGCGCGGCCCGTCGACGGGGAGATGGACGTGATTACGCCGGCGTCCGCGACGATGTCCATCGGGCCGTACGCGGGCTTCGCGTTGCCGTAGATCACCATCGCGTTGCGGACGATGAGCCTCCGGGCGGCCTTGGCGTGGATCGCGGGCACAGCGTCCCGCGGCGCCGGCTGTTGCGCCGACGCGGCGAACGTCAGCCAGAGCGCGGCTGCGGCGATCGATGCGAACGTCCGGGAGATCGTGCGGATCATGCGGTCGGACTCCTGTGGAGGAGGCGAAATCATAGCACTCTGATGATAAATTGCCCTTATGCCGCAGCAGCCGATGGCGTATCTGTACCCCGAGTTCCTGGAGAGCAACGAGGCGCGTCCGCTCCGCATCCTCGCGGAGTACCTCGAGCCGCTGCGGCGTTTCAAGGAGCAGCGCATCCAGGACACGGTCGTGTTCTTCGGGTCGGCGCGGGTCGACAGTCGCGAGCGTGCCGAACGCGCGCTGCGCACGCTTCGCGCGCGCGGCGACCGCGACGCCGACGAGCAGTTCGAGAAGGAGCTGAAGCACAGCCGGCGCGCGCTCGAATGGGCCCGCTACTACGAGGACGCGCGGGAGCTCGCGCGCCTGCTGACCGCGTGGAGCATGTCACTCCAGTCCGAGAACCATCGCTTCGTCGTCACGTCAGGCGGCGGCCCGGGCATCATGGAGGCGGCCAACCGGGGCGCCCGGGAAGCCGGCGGCAAGACGATCGGCTTGAACATCCGGCTGCCGTTCGAGCAGGGCGCGAATCCGTACATCACCGACGGACTGCATTTCGAATTCCACTACTTCTTCATGCGCAAGTTCTGGTTCGCCTATCTCTCGAAGGCGCTCGTGATCTTCCCCGGCGGTTTCGGCACGTGCGACGAGCTGTTCGAGATCCTGACGCTCGTCCAGACCGACAAGCTCTCGAAGAAAATCGGCGTCATCCTGTACGGCCGCGAGTACTGGGACGAGGTCCTCGACTTCAAGCCGATGATCGAGTGGGGCGCCATCTCGGAGAAGGACGTCGACCTGTTCTCCTACTGCGATACGCCGGGCGACGCGTTCGAGAGCCTGCGCAGCCATCTCATCGCGCATCATCTCGAGCCGGCTTCGGCGCAGGAAGCCGCCGCGCCCGGCATCGCGAAGACCAGAGGCTAATAGAGCAGAAAACGCCCGCGGACGTCCGCAAACGCGCGCACGGACGCGTCCCACGACCCGGCGATGTCGGCGGCCGACATGCCGGACTCGATCTGTTCGCGCAGCGCGGACGAACCCGCGAGCAGGTCGATCGGCAGTCGATGGTATTCGTACTCGTACGGAGGCTGTTTCCACGCGAACCGATCGGGATCGGCCGCGCGGAACGCCTCGATGAGCGCGACGCCCGTTTCGACGGCCCGAAACCGGCGCGGATCGATGACGTGAACCTGCGCGCCGCCGCACGCGGTCTTCGCGTGCTTGTGGAACGTCGGCTCGAAGACGACGGACCGGAAGAACACGCCCGGCAGGCCCCGCCGGTTGATGGCGTCGGCAAATCGCTCGGCCACAATCCACGGCGCGCCGAGCAGCTCGAACGGCTTCGTCGTCCCGCGGCCTTCAGAGACATTCGTGCCTTCGAAGAGCACACCGCCCGGGTAGACGAGCGTCGTGTCGGTGGTCGGGATGTTCGGTGACGACAGAATCCATGTCAGTCCCGTGTCGGGAAAGTACATGTCGCGACGCCAGCCCTCCATCGCGACGACCTCGAGCTCCGCGCCGATGCCGAAGTGGTCGTTGAACAGGCGGGCGATCTCGGCGATCGTCAGGCCGTGCCGCATCGGAATCGGATACATGCCGACGAACGACTCGAATCCGGACGCGAGCACGGGCCCTTCAATCTGCACGCCGCCGATTGGATTCGGTCGATCGCATACAATCACCTTCAGTCCGCCGCGCTTCGCGGCCTTCAGGCAGTTCGCCAGCGTGTAGATGTAGGTGTAGATGCGGACGCCTACGTCCTGCAGATCGATCATGAGCACGTCGAGATCCTTGAGCATCTCGGCGGTCGGCTCGCGCGTCTCGCTGTAGAGCGAATACACAGGGACGCGCCGGACTTCGTCGCGGACGTGGCCCGTTTCGATCATGTTGTCCTGGACGTCGGATCGAAAGCCGTGCTGAGGGCCGAAGATGGCGGCGAGCCGCGCGCGAGGATGCGCCGCCAGGCGATCGGCGACGTGGCGCAGCTGACGATCGACCGACGCCGGATTGCAGACGATTCCGACGCGCGCCCCGCCGAGGCGTCCCGAGTCGAGCAGCCGCTCGGACCCGAGCGTCACGCGAGGCGAATCCACCGGCCGATTATATGCATGGCTGTACTTGCGTCCGGCGACGGCCATTGAGTAGACTACGCGGCCTTGGTGGTCAGCCCCGCCTGCTTCGCCCGCGCCGAGAGCCGATCGAGCCTCAAGCCTGACTCGCTCCCTCAACGTGATTGCTTAGCCGACGTGGCGCCGCGCCACTGTCGGTGACCCTCCGGGTGGATCGGTTGGGCCCCGCCGCGAGCACGAGGAGAGAGTGATGGGTCGAAGGCTTTACGTCGGGAATCTGCCGTATTCGACGGGCGAGGCCGAACTGCAGGAGCTGTTCAGCAAGGCGGGCACTGTCGAGTCCGTGCGCGTCATGCGCGACGCGGCGACGGGCCGCGCGCGCGGCTTTGCGTTCGTCGAAATGGCGACCGACGACGAGGCCCAGAAAGCCGCATCCGAATTCAATCAGTATCAGCTGGGCGGACGTCCGCTCACCGTCAACGAAGCGCGTCCGAAGCCCGAAGGCGGCGGATTCGGCGGCGGCGGCGGCCGGCGCGAGCCGCGCTGGTAGCCGGCCGAGAGAGCAGTCACCGGGACTCACATGAAAAACTGGTCGAAGGGCGACCGCGTCGTTCAGCCTACGTACGGAGCAGGGACGCTCGTCGAAGTCAACGAGCATCACACGGTCATCGACTTCGATGAGCACGGGCGGCGCACGTTTTCCACGCGCCTCGTGTCTCTTCAAGCCACCAATGAACCGGCGCCGAACCGGGCGCCGGCCCGCAAGCGCGCGCCGAAGAAGAAGAAGGAATCCTAGACCTCAATCGTGCCGCAGCGCGCTGAGCGGATCGATCCGTGACGCACGGGCGGCCGGGATATAGCACGCGAGCACCGCCACGGCCGCCAGCACCGCCACGGCCGCTGCTGATGCCGGATCCGCCGCCGAGACTCCGAACAACAGCGTCGATACCAGTCGCGACAGCGCCGCCGAACACACCAGGCCCAGGACGATCCCCACGCCAATCAGTCGCGCTCCGTTGCCGACGACGAGCCGGAGGATGTCACCGGCGCCGGCGCCGAGCGCGAGGCGGATGCCGATCTCCTGCGTCCGCCGTGCAACGAGATACGACATGACCCCGTAGATGCCGACCGAGGCAAGCATCAGGGCGCAGGCGGCGAAGACCCCCATCAGCCACATCGTGAAGCGCGACTGCGCCGTCTGACGCGCCGTCAACTCCTCCATCGTCGCGACGTTGTAGACCGGGATCGACGGATCGGCGGAGCGAATTGCGCGGCGTACAGCGGACGTCAGCGACCCCGGCGCCACGGTCGTGCGTACGACGATGCCGACGAGCGCGTTGCGATCGGCGAACGGCAGATAGATGTCGGGATCCGCTGTCGGGTTCTCCGGCAGTCCGCGGTACTTCACTTCGGCGACGACGCCGACGATCGACATCCACGGGCTGGTCGATGCAGGCGGTCCGAATTTCACGCGCCTGCCGATGGGATCCTGGCCCGGCCAGAAGCGCGTGGCGACGCCCTCGCTGACGATGACCACGGACGATGCCGGCGAGATTTCAGGCTCGGTGAACGGCCGGCCCGCTCGGAACGGAATCCGCAGCGCGCTGAAGAAGGCCGGAGTGACGCGGTGCACGTAGATCCGCGGCATGTTCTGCGGATTGACGGGAGGCTGCCCCTCCGCGGTGTAAAAGGATGCGGCCGCGCCGCCATCGAGCGGCAGATCCGTACCGATGGCGGCGTCCACGACGCCGGGCACCGCGCGGACGCGTTCGATCAGCGCGCGGCCCTCGGCGACGGGCCGCGCCGCCGAGCCGGCGAGCGCCGTCGTGCGCGGGATGCTGACATGCAGCGTCAGCACCGACTGCGTGTCGAATCCCGGATCGAGCGCAACGAGATTGCGGACGGACCGGATCATGAGGCCGGCGCCGACGAGGAGGACAACGGCCAGCGACACCTCGATC
>DASQHH010000117.1:0-3457 GCA_035632195.1 Vicinamibacterales bacterium | reverse complement strand
CGATGAGCGCGGCCAGGGCGATGAGCGTGGTGCGAGTCATTGATTACTCCGGGGGCCCCTGCCCCCCGGCTGATTACTCCGGGGGCCCCTGCCCCCCGGCTGATTACTCCGGGGGCGCCTGCCCCCCGGCTGATTACTCCGGAGGCCCCTGCCCCCCGGGCTGGTTGAAAAGTTCGCAGCGAGCCGTAAGCCGAATTCTGTCCACCTTCGCTGGTCGCCCTCGCGGGCGCCCCGCTCCGGCGTGACGATCATTCCTCTAGCCGCATCATTACTGAAGCGGTCAAGCGACCGACCCGGGAACTTTGGACGGGCCGTCCGTAACGTTCCCCTATTTGGTCTTGCTCCGTGCGGGGTTTTGCCTGCCGCCGCTGTTGCCAGCAGCGCGGTGCGCTCTTACCGCACCTTTTCACCATTGCCATCCGGCTTCGCCGCTTTCGCGGCTACGCCGAGATTCGGCTGTGTGTTTTCTGTGCCACTTTCCTTCGAGTTGCCCCGACCGGACGTTATCCGGCGCACTGCCCTGCGGAGTTCGGACTTTACTCTCGCCTTCACCGAAATGAAGGCCAGCGACCGTCTGGCCCGCTGCGAGCCTTCATTTTAGCAGCACGGACAGCGCCGCGCGCCCTACCCGTCCGACTCCTGCGAGATCTGGTACTGCTCCAGTTTCTTGTACAGATTACTACGCGGCGTGTCGATGTCTTCAGCGGTCTTCGAGATGTTCCAGCCGTTTTCGCGCAGCTTGCCGACGAGGAACGCGCGTTCGGCGTTGTCCTTGAACGCGCGCAACGTCCCCGCCTTCGTCTCGCCGGCGCCTTCGGGACCGGCAGACTTCGGCGAGGCAAGTCCGCCGCCGCTGAAGGACGGCGACCGGACGACCTCCGGCAGATCGGCAGCGTCGATGGTATCGCCGCCTGTCATGATGATCATCCGCTCGACCGTGTTGCGCAGTTCGCGGATGTTGCCCTTCCAGCGGTAGCGCTGCAGCGCCTCGATCGCCGCCGGCGTGATCCGCTTCGGACGGACGTTGTTCTCGCGGCTGAAGTACTCCATGTAGTGCCGCACGAGCAGCGGGATGTCGTCGGGCCGCTCGCGCAGCGCGGGCACGTGGATGGGGATCACCGCAAGTCTGAAGTACAGGTCCTCGCGGAAGTGCCCCTTCTCGATCTCCTCCTCGAGATTCTTGTTGGTCGCCGCGATGACGCGGACGTCCACCTTGATCGTCCGCGCGGAGCCCAGCCGCTCGACTTCGCCTTCCTGGAGCACGCGCAGCACCTTGGCCTGCGTTTTCGCGCTCATGTCGCCGACTTCGTCCAGAAAGATCGTCCCGCGATCCGCCTGCTCGAACTTGCCGACCTGCTTATCGGTCGCGCCTGTGAACGCACCCTTCTCGTGGCCGAACAACTCGCTCTCGATCAGATCCTCCGGGATCGCCGCGCAGTTGACCTGGACGAAGCGCTCGCGGCTGCGCAGGCTGTTGCGGTGGATCGTCCGCGCGACCAGCTCCTTGCCGACGCCGCTCTCGCCCTGAATCAGCACGGTGGCGTTGGTCGGCGCCGCGCGCCCGATCGCGCCCATCACGTGCTTGAGGCCGGCGCTCTCGCCAATCATCTGATGGCGGACTTCGACGGCCTTTTTCAGCGTCCGGTTCTCGTCGCGCAGCTGGCGCTGGTCGAGCGCGTTGCGCAGCGTGACCAGCACCTTCTCGGTCGCGAACGGCTTCTCGATGAAGTCGAACGCCCCCTTGTTGGCGGCGTCGAATGCGGTGCTCGCCGTGCCATGGCCGGAAATGATCACGACGGGCATCGCTTCGTTCATGGCGTGCAGCCGCTCGAGCACTTCGATGCCGTCCATGCCCGGCATCTTGATGTCGAGGAACACGAGGTCGGGCGACTCGCGCTCGGCGAGCGCGAGCCCCTCCTGTCCGGTCGCCGCGCCGAGAAACTCGTACCCCTGGTACTCGAGCGTCATCCGCAGCGAATCGCGGATGGCCGCCTCGTCGTCTATCACCAGTATTCGTGACTTTGGCATTTAGCGGTCTTCGAGGCGCACGGTCTTGATCTGCCGCTGGTCGAGGTCGGGCGCGTAGATGTAGAGCGTGAGGACGTCGCCGCTGCGCGCGGCGGAGACAAGCCGCCTGAAGTCGGCGGGCGTGTCCACGGAGCGGCGATTGACTTCCATCAGGATCGTGCCGCGCTCGATGCCGGCGTCGAACGACGCGCTCATCGGCTCGACGCGCGCAATGAGCACGCCGTGGATCCGCTTCGGCAGATCGAGCCGGTCGATCGTCTGCCGATCGAGCTCACGGACGTTGAGGCCGAGCGGCGCGGCGTTCGCGTCGTTCTTCCTGACGTCCGGCGCGGGCGCCTCGGCTTTCTCCGGGCTCTCGCGCAGCGGACGCTCGGTCAGCCTGACCGTCACGCTCTGCTCGCGGCCGTCGCGGACGAACCGCAGCTTCGCGGCGCTGCCCGGCGTGCGGCCGGCGATCTCGCGAATCAGCTGGTCGTCGTTCGCGATCGCGTGGTCGTCCAGCGCGACGACGATGTCGTAGGGACGCAGGCCGGCGCGATCGGCTGGCGACGCGGACGTCACGTCCTGCACGAGCGCGCCCTGATGCACCGTCAGGCGCAGCGACCGCTCGAGGTCCGGGTCGACGTCGCGCAGCGCGACGCCCATGTAGCCACGGCTCACGTGGCCCTGCGCGCGCAGCTGCGGCAGTACCGACTTGGCACCGTTGATCGGCACGGCGAAGCCGATGCTGCTCGCCCGCGAACTGATCGCCGCGTTGATCCCGACCACTTCGCCGCGGCTGTTGATCAGCGGGCCGCCGCTGTTCCCGAAATTGATTGCCGCGTCGGTCTGGATGTAGTTGTCCAGGCTCATGTCGAACAGCTTCCGCCCGAGGTAGCTGACGACGCCGACGGTGACGGTGTGGTCGTAGCCGAGCGGATTGCCGATCGCGCAGACCCATTCACCCATCCGCAGCCGCGACGAATCGCCGAGCGGCGCGACCGGCAGCCGCGGCTGCCCGTCGATCTTGATCAGCGCGATGTCAGTGTCCGGATCGGTGCCGACGACGCGTGCGCGCAGCGTGCGGCCGTCTGACAACTTCACGGTGATGCGCTCCGCGCGGTCGATGACATGGTGGTTCGTGATGATGCTGCCGTCGGCGTCGATGATGAAGCCGCTGCCGGTGCCGCGGCGAGGCGCATCGCGGTCCGGACGCGGCGCCCCGAGATCGGGCTCCGGCGCGTCGCCGCTCCGCAGCGTCCGCCGCCGCCCGCCGCCGCGCGACGTCGCGTCGATGTTCACGACCGCGGCGTTGATCCGCTCGACGACGTCCGCGAAGTTGACCAGGGAGCCGGGCATCACCGCCGAAGCGGCGGCCGGCCGGGGGGAATCGATGTGCAAGTCGGCGACCGGCGCGTCGGCGCCGCGTGACGAAACGCCGCCGACGAAA
>DASQHH010000116.1:0-3062 GCA_035632195.1 Vicinamibacterales bacterium | reverse complement strand
ACCGGCGTTGATCGGTGGGGCGGTGATGGGCGTGCTGTCGGCGCTCCCCATCGTCAACATCGGCAACTGCTGCTGTCTGTGGGTGCTCGGCGGCGGCGCGGTGGCGGCGTATCTGCTGCAGCAGGAGAACGCGGCGCCGATCAACCTCGGCGACGGCGCGCTCGTCGGGCTGATGTCCGGCGTGTTCGGCGCGTTCGTCGTCCTCGTCCTCACGATTCCGCTGACGCTGGTGCTCGAGCCGTTCACGCGCCAGTTCATCACCGGTCTGCTCGAACGGATGGAGAACGTGCCGCCCGAGATTCGCGACATCGCGATGAGCCGCGGCTTGACGGCCTTCCGGCTCATCGGCATGTTCGTTTTCTGGCTCGTGGTCGGGTCGTGTTTCTCGACCATCGGCGGGCTCGTCGGCGCCGCGATCTTCCAGAAGAAGCTTCCGCCCGGAACCAGCCCGGCTGTCGACGCTCCGCCGACGGCATAAGGGCCGCCTCGCTACACACCTCTGCACACTTCCGCGAACGGCGGCGCGCTATCGCCTTTCCTCTCACGAACCGAAAACCTTTGACGTGAACTGCGTGTGCGTTCTCGCGATCGCGATGGCGCTGCAGCAGCGTCCGGCGCAGCAGATGCCGGTGCTGCCGCTGACGCAGCTCGACGAGCGCGCGCTCGCCGCCGACCTCGACAGCAAGACGCTCACGCTGACGTTCCCGCAGGCGGTGCCGGTCAAGGAGCTGCTGTTGTCGCTCGTCCGCGGCACCTCGCTCAGCGTCGTCGCGGACCCGTCCATCACCGAGACGTTCGTCGGCGAGCTGAAGAACGTCACCGTGCGGCAGGCGCTCTCGCTGATCCTGCGGCCGCTCGGGCTGGACTTCTCGGTCGACGGCGCGTTCATCCGCGTCTTCCGGCGCGACCGCGAGACGCGCATGTTCGACGTCAATTACATCGCCAACGACCGCGTCGGTCAGACGACAGTGGCCGGCGACGGCGCGGGACGCAGCCGCGCAGAGGTCGCCGCGGCGGCGCGCGGCGACGTGTTCGCCGACCTCACGCGCGGCGTGCAGTCGCTGCTCTCCGATCGGGCGACGTTCAGCGTCGACCGCAAAGCGGGATTGATTCAGGTCACCGATTTCCCGGAGCGGCTCGATCGCGTGTCGGCGTACCTCGACGCGGTCCAGGACCGTGTGCGGCGCCAGGTCCAGATTGAAGCGCGCGCCATCGAAGTGGAGCTCGGCGACGAGCACGCGCAGGGCATCGACTGGACGGCCGTCAGCGGCGCCGGCGCCGCGGCGCCGTCGGTGGCCCGCACGCTGACGGGACTGCGCGTGACGGACGTTGCGAAGCTGTTGACCGCGCTGCAGGCGCAGGGGACCGTGACGTCACTGGCCGCGCCGACGCTCCTGACGGTGAACAACGAGCCGGCGATCGTGCACACGGACGCGTTGACGGTCAGCGTCACGCCGCAGATCGCCGACGACGGAACGTTGATGCTGGACGTGACACCGATCGTAAGGGCGGCAGGCGCCCCCGGAGCGGACAAAGACAAGAGTTCGACCACCGCAGAGGCCGAGATGCTCGCCCGCGTCGTCGACGGCGAGACGCTGATCGTGGCCGGCTTCACCCGCGATCGCGAGACGCGCGAGCGCAGGAACGTCGGCATCAACGGCGGATGGTTCGGGCGGGCGACGGTCGTGACCAGACATCGGGTGGAGTTGCTCATTCTTCTGACGCCGCGCGTCATGCCCGGCGCCATCGCGCAATAGCACTATGTACGAGCATTACTACGGACTCGCGGAAAAGCCGTTCAGCCTGACGCCGGATCCGAAGTACCTCTATCGCAGCCAGTCGCACGCGAGCGCGTTCGACCTGCTGCAGTACGCCGTCCGCCGGCGCGAGGGGTTCGCCGTCATCACCGGCGACATCGGCACCGGCAAGACGACGCTCTGCCGCGCGCTGCTCGAGCAGATCGATCGCACCACGTTCACCGCGCTCGTCCTGAATCCGTTCCTCACCGAGGAGGATCTGCTCAAGCGGATTCTGCAGGACTTCGGCGTGCTGTCGCGCGAAGAGGCGAAGAGCACGGCGATGGCGTCGGTCAGCAAGCAGGAGCTGGTCGAGACGCTGTACGACTTCCTCCTGAGCCTGGTGCCGCTCAAGGCGAGCGCCGTGCTGATCATCGACGAAGCGCAGAACCTGCCGCTCAAGGTGCTCGAGCAGATCCGGATCCTGTCGAATCTGGAGACCGACAAGGAGAAGCTGCTGCAGATCATCCTGGTGGGGCAGCTGAACCTGCACGGGCTGCTGCGTTCGCCGGACCTGCGGCAGCTGGACCAGCGCGTCTCGATTCGCTACGAGCTGGCGCCGCTCGATCGCGATTCGGTCGCCGCCTACATCACGCACCGGCTGACGATTGCCGGCGGGGCGCAGAGCGTGACGTTCGAGTCCGAGGCGATTGACGCCGTGCACCGCTTCTCGAACGGCATTCCACGGCTCATCAACCTCGTGTGCGACCGCGCGCTGCTCGGCGGCTATTCGCAGCACACGACGAGGATCACCGCCGGGATGATCGACCACGCGGCCGAGAGCCTGGAGATCGGTCCGTCAGCCGAGGCGCCTCCGCCGGCGCGCCTGCGACGGAGCGCATTCGTGCGCCGCAACGCGCCGATTCTGGCTGCGGCGTCGGTCGTCGTTGCGGCCGGGCTCGTCGGCGCGCCGGCCGCGGCCATCACCTATCAGCGCTTCGTGGAGCGCTCGGTCGCGGCCCAGGGAATGACGCCCGTCATGCCGCCCATGCTGCCGGCGACGGCGCCGATTCAGCCGGCACCGCCGTCGGTCCGTTCGCGCCCCGATGCGGCGGCGGCGTCCCGCCAGTTGCCGCGCGAGGCGGCGCTGACGATTCTCGTGGGCTCGTATCCGGTCGGCGCGGCGGCGTCCACCGAGGGCCTCCGCGCGATGACGGACTGGCTCGAGACGTCGGGCTTCCAGGTCTTCTACGCGGACGTCGACCTCGGAGCGCAGGGCCACTGGCAGCGGGTTCTGGCGGGGGCGTACACTGATCCCGAGATGGC
>DASQHH010000115.1:0-3310 GCA_035632195.1 Vicinamibacterales bacterium | reverse complement strand
GTCGCCCCCGGGCGACGCCGACGCCCTGGCGAACCGGATGCTGGCGTTGATGACCAACCCATCGCTCGCGTACCTCCTCGGGGCCGCCGCGCGCGACGAGGCGGTCCGGCGTTACTCGTTCGACCGGATGGTCTCGGCCTTCGACGCGCTCTACATCTCCGAACTGACCCGCCGCGGCTGCATCCGCGCGGCATCTCCAGAGCTGGCCACCTCCTGACATGTGCGGCATCGCCGGAAAATTCAACTTCGACGCGAATCGTCCCGTCGATCGCAGCTGCATGAGCGCGATGACATCCGTCATCACGCACCGGGGCCCCGACTCCGACGGGTTCCATACGAGCCCAGGCCTCGGTCTCGGATTCCGCCGGCTCAGCATCATCGATCTCTCGACCGGCGATCAGCCGATCGCCAACGAAGACGGCACGATCTGGGTGATCTTCAACGGCGAGATCTACAACTTCGCCGACGTGCGATCCGAGCTGCTCGCGCGCGGCCACCGCTTCCGAACGCACACCGACACCGAAGTCATCGTCCATGCCTACGAACAGTGGGGGGACGAGGCCGTCGATCGGTTCCGGGGCATGTTCGCGTTTGCGGTCTGGGACGAGCTCAGGCGCCGGCTGCTGCTCGTCCGCGACCGGCTCGGCGTCAAGCCGTTGTACTACTGCGTGACGGCACACGGCGTCACGTTCGGATCCGAGATCAAATCGCTGCTCGAGGATCCCGACGTGCCGCGGCAGTGGAGCGCGGAGTCGATCGACGCCTACCTCGCCCTGCAGTACATCCCGTGTCCGCGGACGATCTTCAACGCGATTTGGAAGCTCCCAGCGGGGCACCTGCTGGTCGCCGCCAACGGCCGCGTCCGGACACGGCGCTACTGGGACCTGACGTTTACGGGTGACGGCGACCCCTCGCGCGAATCACGGTATCTCGACGAGCTCGAAGCGAACATCGACGAAGCGGTCCGGCTGCGCATGGTCGCCGACGTGCCGCTCGGCGCGTTTCTCTCCGGCGGCATCGACTCGTCGATGGTCGTGTCGTCGATGGTCCGGTCCGCGCCCGGCCGCGTGCTGACCGCATCGGTCGGCTTCGACGATGCGGCGTACGACGAGCTGGAGTACGCGAGGACCGTGGCGCGACACCTCGGCACGGAGGCGTACGAGGAAGTCGTCCGGCCCGACAT
The DNA here is from genome assembly GCA_035632195.1 of Vicinamibacterales bacterium. Taxonomy (GTDB): domain Bacteria; phylum Acidobacteriota; class Vicinamibacteria; order Vicinamibacterales; family CAVVIG01; genus DASQHH01. Next base: position 2,127 of record DASQHH010000115.1, on the reverse strand, counting down.
CGCGGATCTGCTGCCGAAGCTCGCGTGGCATCTCGACGAGCCGTTCGCCGACTCGTCGGCCGTCCCGACGTATTACGTCTCGAAGGCCGCTCGCCAGCACGTCACCGTCGCGCTGTCGGGCGACGGCGGCGACGAAGTGTGGGCCGGCTATGCCCGCCACAAGATCGAATGCGCCGAACATCGCGCGCGCCGGATGCTGGGACCGCGCGGCGGCCGGATCGCCGGTCGGCTGGCGCGCCGTATGCCGCACGCCGTCAAGGGCGCCCGTTCGCTCGGACATCTCGCGCTCACGCCGGCCGAAGCGTGCGCCGACAAACACGCCTACGGCCTGTTCGAAGGCGATGGCCGTCGCGCCCTCTACTCCGCCGAGTTCGCGGCGGAGGTCCGCGACGCCGATCCGTTCCACGGCTTCCGCGTCGCGTACCAGTCGTGCGGGTCTCCGGATCCGATCGACCGCGCGCTGTACGTCGATGTGAAGACATACCTGGTCGACGACATCCTCACGAAAGTCGACAAGATGAGCATGGCGGTGTCGCTCGAGGCGCGCGACCCGCTGCTCGACCACAAACTGCTCGAGTTCGTCGCGACGATTCCTTCGTCGCTCAAGCTCAAACACGGACGCACGAAGTATCTGCTCCGCCGGCTGCTGGCGCGGCGCATTCCGCAGTCGATCGTCGACCGCCCCAAGCAGGGTTTCGAGGCGCCCATCGGGCGGTGGCTGCGCGGTCCGCTCGCACCGATGGTCAACGAGCTCCTGACGGACGGGCGGCTCGCCGATCGCGGCGTCTTCGAAGAGCGGGAAGTCCGCCGCCTGTGGGACGAGCACCGCCAGGCGACCGCTGACCACCGCCATCGCCTCTGGAGCCTCATGATGCTGGAGCTCTGGTTCCGGCAGTTCGTCGACAACGTCAGCCGTCCGATGACGGCCGGAGTAGCGGCCTGACATGTGCGGCATCGCCGGTATCGTCGCCACCGATCGTCTCGACGCGGACGCTTCCGCGCGCGCGGCGCGCATGCGCGACGTCATCGCGCATCGGGGTCCCGACGAAGACGGGCTCTACTGCGACGGCATCGCCGCCCTCGCGCACCGCCGTCTCAGCATCGTCGACCTGAACACCGGTCAGCAGCCGCTGTCGAGCGAGGACGGCTCGATCTGGGTGGTGTTCCACGGAGAGATCTACAACCACGCGGACGTGCGGACCGGACTCCAGGCCAGCGGCCATCGCTATCGCACGAAATCGGACACCGAAACGATCGTCCACGCCTACGAGCAGTGGGGCGACGACTGCGTCCATCGCTTCCGCGGCATGTTCGCGTTCGCACTGTGGGACGCGCCGAAACGGCGCCTGCTGCTGACGCGGGACCGGCTTGGCGTCAAGCCGCTGTACTGGTGCCGCTTCGGCGACCACCTGCTGTTCGGATCCGAGATCAAAGCGATCCTCGAGAGCGGCCTCGTCGAGGCCCGCGCGAACTACGCGGTGCTCCCGGAGGTGCTGAGCACGCGCTACACGTCCGGCACCGAGACGATGTTCGAAGGCATCCACAAGCTGCTGCCGGGACATCAGCTCGTCTTCGAGGACGGACGCATCACGATTCGTCAGTACTGGGATGTGCCCGATCGCCCATCTGAAGGCCCGCGGTCCGAGCAGGACGTCGTCCATGAATTCCGCGAGTTGCTGACCGAGTCGGTGCGGCTGCGCCTGATGAGCGACGTGCCGCTCGGGATGTTCCTGTCGGGCGGCATCGACAGCAGCGCGATTGCGGCGCTGATGGCGCGGATGATCGATCGGCCGCTGCAGACGTTCTCGGTCGCGTTCAAAGAGCAGGCGTTCAGCGAGCTGGGGTTCGCCCGCGCGGTCGCGAAGGCGATCGGCGCCGACGGGCACGAAATCGTCATCGACGATCGCGACTTCTTCGGCGCGCTGCCGAAGCTGGTGTGGCACGAGGACGAGCCAATCGCCCATCCGTCGAGCGTGCCCCTGTACTTCGTGTCGGCGCTCGCCCGCCGGCACGTGGTTGTCGTGTTGACGGGCGAGGGCAGTGACGAGCTCCTCGCCGGCTACGGCAAGTATCTGCGGCTCCGGTGGAACTGGCGCGCCGGAACGCTCTACGAGCGCCTCGTGCCGC
>DASQHH010000114.1:0-1816 GCA_035632195.1 Vicinamibacterales bacterium | reverse complement strand
GAGGAGATCTTCGCGCGCAAGTCAGTGGCGGATCTGAACAACGAGCACGTGATGACCGACGTGTACTTCGATCTCGACAAGTCCGACATTCGTGACGACGCGAAGCCATCGCTTCAGAAGGATGCGGACTATCTGAAGCGGTGGGGCACCGTGGCCGTCACGGTCGAAGGGCACTGCGATTCGCGCGGCAGCTCGGAGTACAACCTGGCGCTCGGCTCACGTCGGGCCGACGCGGTGAAGGGCTATCTGACGAACCTCGGTGTCGCGGCATCGCGCATCACGGTCGTCAGCAAGGGCAAGGAAGCGCCATTCTGCACGGAGGAGAACGAGTCCTGCTGGCAGCAGAACAGGCGCGGCTACTTCGTCATCACAGCGAAATAACGGCGACGGGAGGGGTTCTGAATCAGCCCCTCCCGCTCAACATTCGCGTGAGGTCGGCCTCGGCGATCCGGTACTTCGCGACCTTCGTTCCGTCGATCAGCAGCACCGGAATCTCCACTCCATAGCGCGCTTCGAGCGCGGCATCGGTCGAGATGTCGACTTCCTCGAGCGCAATCGGCGTACGCGCCGTCTGCAGGACGCGGCAGACGATCGCCTTCATCTCGTCGCAGAGATGGCAGCCCGGCCTTGAATAGAGGGTGAGCGTCAATGTTCGGCGAGCGCGCTGTGGACGTCGAGCGCGCCGACGAGATCCGCCGCGCGCGCAATCTGATGCCGCTGCAGGTAATCGGCGAGGCCGGCGACGAGCTTCGGCCAGATGAACGGATCGACGAAGTTCGCGGTGCCGACCTGCACCGCCGTCGCGCCCGCGAGCATGAATTCGATGGCGTCGCGCGCGTCGCAGATGCCGCCCATGCCGACGATGGGGATCTTCACGGCCTGACGGCACTCCCAGACCATCCGCACGGCGATCGGCCGGATGGCCGGACCGCTCAGGCCGCCCACGACATTCGAGATCTTCGGGCGCCTCGTCTCGACGTCGATCACCATCGCGAGGAACGTGTTGACGAGCGACACCGCGTCTGCGCCGGCTTCTTCGGCCGCGCGCGCGAACGCAGACGGTTCCGTGACGTTCGGCGTCAGCTTGGGGATGATCGGCAGCGTCGTCGCGCGCCGCACGGCGCTGACGACGTCGAACGTGCCGTTCAGGCTGCAGCCGAACTGGATGCCGCCTTCCTTGATGTTGGGGCACGAGATGTTCAGCTCGATCGCCGCCACGCCGTCGGCGTCGGACAGGATCCGCGAGACCTCGACGTACTCGTCGATGGTCGTCCCGCACACGTTGACGATGACGGTCGCGCGGCGCGCCCGCAGCTCCGGAAGCTTCTCGTCGATGAATCGGCGCACCCCGATGCCCTGCAGGCCGATCGCATTCACCATCCCCGCCGGCGTTTCGACGATCCGCGGCGCCGGATGTCCTTCGCGCTCTGTGAGGAACAGTCCCTTGACCGCCACGCCGCCGAGCGACGACAGGTCGACGACATCGGCGTATTCGACGCCGTAGCCGAAGCATCCGCTCGCAGCGATGAACGGATTCTTCAGCGTCAGCGCACCGATTTGAACGCTCAGGTCCACAGGATTTGATCCGCCGCCAGTACCGGTCCGGCGAGACACGACCGCACGTGGTGGAACGCGCCATCGTCGCCGCGCATCGGAACGACGCAGCTGTAGCAGCCGCCCATGCCGCAGCCCATGATGCGCTCGACGGACACCTGGCACGGCCGTCCGTGCGCGGCCGCCGATTTCGCGGTCGCGGCGAGCATGCGTTCGGGCCCGCAGGCGTACAGCATCACCGGCGCCGCCGGCGGGCGTGCGT
>DASQHH010000113.1:0-6161 GCA_035632195.1 Vicinamibacterales bacterium | reverse complement strand
AAAGGGACCTGCGTAATAGCTGCCGTCCTTCTCGACGTAGCGCGCGACCAGGACCCGCGGGAACGCCTCGTTCGTCGTCAGCTGGAGATACGGATAGTTCTTGTCGTCGCGCAGCAGGATGTTGTACTTCGGCGAGCGCTGTTTGATCAGGTTGTTCTCGAGCGCCAGCGCCTCGACCACCGAGTCGGTGACGATGACTTCGAGCCGCGTCACGTCGTCGAGCAGCGCGTCGGTCTTCGGATCGGCGCCGCGGGCGCCCAGGTAGTTCCGAACGCGGTCGCGCAGGGCCCGCGCCTTGCCGACGTAGATCGTGTCGCCGGCCGAGTTGAAGTAGAGATAGACCCCGGGCTGCTCCGGCAACCGGGCGATCTGTTCCTTCAGGTCCTGAATCGGCATTGATCGGGCTGTTACCGGCCGCCAACGGGCGGAACGGGCGTGGTGACGGCCTGATGAAACCGTCTATACTATGTCGCGAATTTTCACCCGTTCCGAATCGTCCATTATAAATCACCCTGTGCCCGCCACTGCTCCACGTCCCGAGCGCCGCGTCGATTCGTCGGAACCGACCGAACTGAAACCGCGTCGCAAACGGATGACCTTCACCGGCCTGATTGGCGCCGTGTGCATGTTCCCGCTGCGCGCGATCATCGACACCTGCGTCGCGCTGCGGATTCACCCCAACGTCCTGACCTTCGTGGGCGTCGTGATCAACGTCGCGGCGGCGTGGGCGCTCGCGTTCGGCAAGTTCATGACGGCGTTCGTCATCATGCTCGTCGCGAACATCTTCGACTTCATCGACGGCAAGGTCGCGCACGAGCTCGGGCTGCAGTCGAAGTTCGGCGCGTTCTGGGACTCGACGCTCGATCGCTTCTCCGATCTCGCGCTCGTCACCGGCCTCATCTTCCTCTACTCGAAGCACCAGCGAAGCGACTACGTGCTGATTGCGTCGCTGACGCTGATCTTCTCGATCATGACCAGCTACGCGCGCGCGCGCGCCGAGTCGCTGATCGAGAAGTGCAAAGTGGGCTTCATGGAACGGCCCGAGCGGATCGTGCTCTTCATGATCGGCGCGGCGACCAACCGCATGGCCGGCGTGCTCTGGGTCATCCTCGCGCTGTCGATCCTCGCGGTCGCCAATCGCATCTACCTCACGTACCTGGTGCTGAACCGCAAACCGATGCCCTCGCGCGCGGGCATGCGGGGCTTCTTCAACCGCGCGTTCTTCTGGACCGACGAACGCGCCACGCTCCCGTACGACCTGTGGGTCGTCGCCATTCTGGCGTTCGTGTGGTTGACGCCGCCCGACTGGCTCGGCGATCCGATGGCGAACGGCTCCGGCCTCATCGGCCTGATCACCTCCAGGTTCTGACGCGTGCGCCGCCTGCTCGTCGCGGCGCTCGTATCGGTCGCGGCGTCGCCCGCCGCGGCGTCGGACGTGCCCTCAAAGCGGCCCGGCGCACCGACGGCGGTCGTCAACGTCGTCCATCACAAACTGAAGCGCGGAACGTCGTCCGCGTACCAGACGCTCGAAGCGAACATCGTTGCGGCGTACGAGCGCGCGAAAGTCCCGCGCGTCTTCTGGCTGACGTTCCAGTCGACGAAGGATCCGCGCGACCTCGTCTACCTGAACCTGGCGAACAGCACGGAGGAATTCCAGAGCCTGAAGGACGCGTGGCCCGGCGTCGCCGCCGCGCATCCGGAGCTGCCCCGCCTGCAGGAGCGGCTGGCAAAGCTGATCGAGACACAGGCCAGCCTGCTGACGACGCGCCGCGACGACATCGAATACGGCCGGACGGACGTCGACTTCGCGTCGATGAAGGCGCTGCTGCTGACGACGATTCACGTCAAGGCCGGCCACGAGGGCCGCTTCGTGGAAGCAGTGCGGCGCGCGTCGACCGGCCACGCGCCGTGGGTGCTCTACGAGGCGAACGACGAGCCGACGTTCGTGCTGCTGGCGCCGCTCAGGTCGAGGGCGGAGGCCAAGCGCGCGGCACCCGTGCCGCGCGCCGTGCGGGCGCTGAAAGGGGTCTTCCGCGACATGGACACGCGCCTCTACGCGCTGGCGCCGGCGATGAGCCGCCTGCCGGCCGACTTCGCCCACAGTCGTTCGCGGCCGGCGGCAGCCGCACCGCACGCGGCGCGCTGACCCGCCCGACGGTTCACCTGACGAAGGTCACCGGCGCTCCGCGCCCCCGGCAGCACGAATCCACCGCACTCACGGTCGCCACATAGGCGCCCGGTGCGAGCGCTTCGAAGAAGGCGGTCTGATCCACCGTAATCGTGTTGCTCGAGTCGGGTGTCGGCTTCCCGAGATTCGACGAAGCCACCGGTGTCGCAGTGTTCGGATCGGCGCCGTTCGCGAAGACGTCCAGAACATAGCTCGTGACGATGGCGTTGTCGGTCGACGCGGTGAACGAGACGGTCTTCGGTCCGGCGTAAGCCGTCAGGGTCACGCCGACGACCGCCGAAGTCGTCACGCCGCCATCCTGATCGTAGGCAATCGCCTTCAACGCGTACGACCCCGCAATGGCTCCGGACCAGGTGACGCCGTACGGCGCGGCGTTGCTGCTGCCGATCAGCGTCGCTCCCGCGTAGAAGTCGACGCGCGCCATGCGATTCTCCGGATCCGATGCCGACGCCAGCAGCGCGACGATCGCCGGGATGCCGAATGTCGCCCCGTTGGCGGGCGAGGTCAACGAGACCGTCGGCGGCTGATTCGCCGCAGCGTTCACACTGATGCCGACGGCTGCGGACGTGGTGCTCCCGCCGTCGGCGTCATACGCGACTGCGGTCAACTGGTACGTGCCGGCCGGCACCGACTGCCAGACGAACGAGAACGGCGCCGAGGGGTCGCTGGCAAGGAGCGTCGAGCCTTGGTACAGATCGACGCGCGCCAAGCGGTTCTCAGGGTCGGAGGCCGACGCCGTGACACTCACTGTCGCCGGCGCCGTAAAGGTGGCGCCGTTGGCCGGCGCCGTGATCGACACGGCCGGCGGCTGGTTGGTGGTTCCGCTGCCTGCACCAATCGTCAGGCTGTCGACCACCGCCGTCGTCGCCTGCGAGGCGTTGTGGCTCGTGACCGCGATGCCGACGTAGACCGGATCCGTCATGGGGACGGTATCCGTGCCCATGGGCTGCCACGTCACGCCGTCGAGCGACCAGAACGCCTGGAACTGATACCCGGTCCGAACGAGCCGTACCCATCCGGGCGGCGCGGAGACGCCGCCCGCCGTGTTCTCGCTGGCTCCGCCTGGATCGATTCGGCGCTGAAACGCATATCCGTCGGCCGCAGAGGCGAACGCGGTCGCATGGCGGGCGTCCGGCGCGAGCGATTCGCGAACCATCACTCCCGCCTTCGCCCACGCGCTGGTCTGAGCAATCGACGCAACGCGCGCCACGACGTCGAGGTCGCCGCTCACCTGCTGGAACACGTAGTGGAACTGATCCGACGCGCCCCAGATGTCGCTGCCGGCGCCGCTGATGGTGTACGAGCCTTGGCGGTACTGCGCTCCGCCGGCGATGGCCGGCGAGCCGATGTCGGTTTGCTGCTGGGGACTCGGCAGCGCGAGTGAAGCCGCCGATACATGCGAGAACGACGCCTGCGCAAGCGACGAGGTGTCGTGGCTCGTGACCGCCAGACCGACGTACGCGGTCGCGCCAAGCGCGATCGTGTCGGACGCCATCAGCGCCCACGAGACCCCGTCCGCCGACGAGTAGGCCGCCACCTTCGACCCGATTCGCGTGAGGCGCACCCACCGCGGCGCCGACACCGAGGGTCCGGTCGTGCTGGTACTGGAGCCGGATGTCTGCCGCCGACGCTGGAACCGCACGCCGTTGGATCGCGAGACGAGCGCGAACGCGTGCGCCGAATTGGCGGCGAGCGTCGCACGGATCATGACGCCGGCCTTGGCCCAGGCGTTCGAGCCGGCAAGGGAGTCGAGGCGAGCGACGATCTCCGAATCGCCCGTGATCTGCTGGAACACGAATTGAAATTGGTCCGAGGTGTCCCAGACGTCCTTTCCGCTGCCGGCGACCGCGAACGCCGTTCCATTGAACGATGCCGAACCGGACAATGCGGGCGCGCCGACAGCAGCCGTCGTCCAGGGCGGTGGAACGGACTGTGCGACAGCGACGACGACGCCGACGAGCACACACGAAGCGGTAACGACGAATGAACAACGCATGACCGTCTCTTCGGGGGTGCCCGGGAGACGGCAAACGCGATACCGGATCTATTCGGGAGGGAACGAATATGGCTAAGCTGCGATGGCCGACAGTCGCAGTGAAGCGTTCTCGATTCGCTGAGTGGAAGGACTCAGCTCCGACTGCTCACATTTGCACGACCGGCGCTAGGCGCGTTTGCGCTTCGCGGCAGAGGACGGTTTGGCCTCCGTGGCCTTCGCGGTCTTCTTCCGGCCCGAGCTGACGGCGTCGAGGCTCTTTTTCAGCGCGTCCATCAGATTGACGACGCGCGGCGGCGCCTCGACCGAGGGCGCAACGATCTCCTCCCCGGCGATCTTCGCGTCGATGATCTTCTGCAGACCCTCGCGGTATTCGTCCTTGTAGTCCGAGAGGTTCAGCGGCGCCTGGAAGGTGTCGATGACCTGCTTCGCCAGCTTGATCTCTTCAGGCTTGGTCTTCGCCGGCACGGAGTTCAGTTCTTCGACCGCATCGATGCCGCGGATCTCGGCCGCGTGGTGCAGCGTGTGCATGACGATGCCGCGCTGGTACGGCCGCACCGCGACGAGATACTCGCGACCATAGAGCGCCAGCTTCCCGACGCCGACCTTGCCCGCCATGCCGTCGCGCATCACCGCGAACGCGTCGGCGGCCATGCCGCCGTCGGGAGCGAGATAATAGGTGCGGTCGACGTACATCGGGTCGATCGATTTTTCGTCGGCGAACTGCACGAGGTCGATCACCCGCGTCGACTCGGGCCGCACCTTCTCGATGTCCTGCTCGTCGACGATGACGTAGCGGCCCTTCTCGAACTCGTAGCCCTTGACGATTTCGCTGTGCGGCACCTCGCGGTTGCAGTGCGGACACCATCGCTTCTGCTGGATGCGCGTCCGGCACTCGCCGTGCAGCTGATTGAATGCGATCGACCCGCTCGATTCGGTCGCCGGGAACACCTTGACCGGGATGTTCACGAGACTGATCTTCAGGTAGCCCTTCCACGTCGCTCGTGCAGCCATAAGTGATATCCGAGAGTCAGTAGTCGGTAGTCAAAAGTCTGTAGTCAGTTGGGAGTCGGTAGTCGTGAGTCAGTCCATGGTCAGGAGTCAGTCGGCCCAGACGAATATATCGGATCGAACAACCAATCGGACTACAGAGTCCCTGACTACGGCTGGTCATCGCCGAGCCCCAGCCCGGTGCCGCGAAGCTCGATCTGATGATCGGCGATCTTGGACTGCACCAGCCGCTTGGCCGCCGCGTATTTATCGCCCGGCACCGCGAGACGGCGTGCAAGCGTGCGCAGCCTCGAGGACACGATGAGCGTGCCGCTGTGCTCCCCGTCGCGCCACGTCACGCCGCCGATCTCGGCGTAGGGCATGAATCCGGTGTCGGCCCAGATGCCGTCGGCGTAGAAGCCGCGACCGATCTTCCGGCTGAGCGGCAGCAGGTACGCGTAATAGGCGAACATCATCGTCTCGCCGAAGGCCTGCGAGTGCATGTAGAACACCCTGACGAGGATGAGCGCACCGAGCACGACGGCGATCCCGGCGCCCATGGCGGCGTTCGTGGACCGGCCCCGCCATGTCAGCAGCGCTCCGCCGCGGCGGCGTACGAACTGCGAGTAATCGACGACGATCCGTGTGTTGGCGACAAAGAAGCCCGCGCCGAACAGCATCATGACGATGCCGGGGCCGGATGCCGCGTTCATGAAGGGAATTGTAACGGCTTAGGCGGTTTCGCTTTCCTTGACTTCAGCGAGGTGGGGATCGAAGCAGTGGCGGCAGCGCGCTTCGTACATCCCGGTCGCGCCGACGAGCACACGGTCCGCGCTGCGGACGAGCCGCTGCGTGTGGTTCGCCGGATCGCCGCAGACGACGCAGATCGCCAGGGTCTTGGTGATGTACTCGGCAATCGCCAGCAGCTGCGGCATCGGTTCGAACGGCCGCCCGAGATAATCCTGATCCAGACCGGCGACGATGACCCGC
>DASQHH010000112.1:0-7893 GCA_035632195.1 Vicinamibacterales bacterium | reverse complement strand
GGGTGCGCGCCACCGGCGATGCCGCTCAGGTCGTCGAACACGTGCTGGCCGACGATCCGCTTGCCGGCCGCATTCCGATTGTCGAACGGCGGCGTCGTCTCTCGGCCGACGTCGACTACGTGGAAGCGCGGCTGGCCGGCTGTGGCGACACGTCGTTCGACGGCGACCTGCGCGAGCTCACGGGACACCTGCTGGGCCGCCCGCCGATCGACGAGGACGGCATCGAGGCTGGCGTCGATGTCGTCGCCCGCGCCGCGCACCGCATTGTGGATCGGTGCCCGGACCCGACGCCCGCCGATCGCGCGCTCGTGCTCATCGGGCGGGAGCACGGGACGCCATGAGCGAACCGCAGATGCGACTGCGCGAGCAGCGGCTCTTTCTCGTCCTGACGATAGTCATCGGCGTCATCGCGGGCCTCTCGGCGGTGCTGTTCACGGTCGCCATCGACCAGACGAGCCATCGCTTCTTCGGGCTCGCGCCGTCTCGGCTCCGGCTGTTCATCGTGCCGCCGCTGGTCAGCATCGTGACCGGCATCCTGCTCGCAAAGCTGTTCCCCGACGTCCGCGGCAGCGGAGTGCCGCAGACCGAGGCCGCGTACCACCTTGCCGGCGGCGTCATCCCAGGCCGTGTTCCGTTCGGAAAATTCCTGACCGGCGTCCTGTGCATCGGATCGGGTCACTCGATGGGCCGGGAAGGGCCGTCGGTGCAAATCGGCGCGGGACTGGCTTCGACGCTGGGCCGCTGGATGCAGCTGCCGCCGGACCGCGTGCGCGATCTCGTGCCCGTCGGCGCCGCCGGCGCGCTCGCGGCTGCGTTCAACACGCCCGTGGCTGCGGTTCTGTTTGCGCTGGAGGAAATCATCGGGGACTTGAACGCGGCGCTCATCGGGTCCGCCGTCGTCGCGTCGGTCGCATCGGTCGTCGTCGAGCGATCGATTCTGGGCAACGAGCCGCTGTTTCACGTGCCGACGTACCGGCTGGTGCATCCGGCCGAGCTCGCCGCGTACGCGCTGCTCGGCCTGATCGGCGGGCTCGTCTCGACATTGTTCTGCAAGCTGCTGCTCGGCGCACGTGCGCTGTTCCGGAGACTGCCGGCGCGGACGGCCGTCATCCAGCCGGCCATCGGCGGCGTGATCATCGGGGCCGTTCTGCTGTATTCGCCGATGGTCATGGGCGTCGGGTACGAGTACGTCGACCAGGCGCTCAACGGCGGGTTGCTGCTCAAGACGATGGCCATTCTCTGCTTTCTGAAGCTGGGTTCGACCGTCGTGTCTTACGCGTCGGGCAACGCCGGCGGGATTTTCGCGCCGAGCCTGTACATCGGAGCGATGGCGGGGGGCACGATCGGGATGTTCGTCCACCGCTATGCTCCGTTTCCGACGGCGGACGCGGGTGCGTACGCGCTTGTTGGGATGGGGACGCTGTTCGCGGGCATCATTCGCGCGCCGATGACGTCCGTGTTCATGATTTTCGAAATCACGCAGGACTATCAGATCCTGGTGCCGCTGATGGTCGCCAACCTGCTCAGCTTCGTGATCTCACGGCACTATCAGCCGGTACCGGTGTACCACGCGCTCCTGATGCAGGACGGCATCCATTTGCCGTCGCGGGTCAGGAACTGACAAGAACGCCTTTGCGGACGAAACGGCGGTTCGAATCGCAGCGTACGTTCGGTTTGATGACGAATATCGCAGCCGCGACGCGATAACAGCTATCCCTCCCGCAGCGTGACGATGGGGTCGACCATCGCCGCGCGGCGGGCAGGGAGGTACGACGCGGCGAGGGCGATACCAGCGATAACGATTGCGACCGTTCCGAATGTCCACGAATCGAGCGGCGTAATCTCATACAGCAGCGACGCGAGCAGGCGCGTCGCCGCAGCGCCAGTGAGCGTGCCGGCGAGGATTCCGGCAGCCGCCAGGCGCGCCATATAGCCGACGACCGAGCGCGCGATCATTTGAGGGCTTGCTCCAAGCGCGAGCCTGACGCCGATTTCGCGCGTGCGCTGCGAGACCAGCAGCGACAGCACCGCGTACACACCGAATGCGGCCAGCACGAGCGCGAGCGCGGCGAAGGCGCCGAGCAGCTCGAGCACCTGCGTACGGTTGGCCAGTTCGGCGTCGACGATGTCGTCCATCGTCCGCACATGCGACACGGCCTGATCCGGATCGACCGACCAGACGGCGTCCCGCACGTCCTTCGCGATTGTCAGGGGCGCGCGTGTCGTGCGCACCGCGAGCTCCGACGGCTGGAAGAACGTGATGCCGGTCTGCAAGAACGGAACATAGACGCCCGGCTTCATTGCGAGGTCGAGGCCGCGCTCCCGGACGTCTGCCACGACGCCGACGATCGTCATCCAGCGGGGGACGCCGTCGCCCGTGCCGGTGTCCACACGATGCCCGAGCGGGTTCTCCGCAGGCCAGTACTGCCGCGCCATCGTCTCGTTGATGACGACGACGGGCAGCGAGTCGGCGCGATCCGCGGGGCCGAGCAGACGTCCCGTGACGAGACGGGCCCCGATCGTTTCGAGGTAACCGGCGCTGACGAGGCGGAACAGCACGTCCTGAATCGCGCCGGCCGGCGCCGGCCGCCCCTCGATTGCGAGCGACATGGTGTCGCCGCGCGACGTGTACGGCAGGTCGGAAGTGGCGCCCGCGGCCGTGACGCCGGGAATCGCGCGCACACGCTGGAGCACATCGGTATAGAAGCGGCCCCGCCGCTGTTGATCCTGGTACTTCGGAATCTGCACGTTCACGTCGGCCGTGAGCATGCCGCCGGATCGAAAGCCGGGATCGACCGAGCGCAGGCGCCAGAGCGTCTGAATCAACAGGCCGGCGGCGACGACCAGCACCAGCGCGCCAGCGACTTCGACGATGACCAGCGCGTTGCGGCCGCGCCGCGTTCCATTGCCGATCGAGCCGCGCGCGGGCAGCAGCACCGTGCGCGCCTGATGAATCGCAGGTACGACGCCGAATAGAAGGCCCGACAGCATCGACGCAGCGGCCGCGAAGGTGAGCACCCGGCCGTCGATGTGCAGGGCAACGAAGCCCGACATCGCGTCAGGCACCATCCGCTGAAGCGCCGCGAGGGTCCATCGCGCCACGATGAGGCCCGCGAGCGCGCCCGAGATCGCGATCAGCATCGACTCGAGGAGAACGCCGCCCGCGATCCGCAGCGGGGAGGCGCCAAGGGCGGCCCGCACCGCGACGGCTCCGCGGCGCGCCGAGGATCGCGCGATCACGAGCTGCGCGACGTTGGCGCATCCAATCAGCAGCACGCAGACTGCGGCTCCGATGAGGATCAGAAACGCCGTTCGCGTGTCGCCGAGCATCTGCTCCTTCAGCGGGACGAGCGCGACCCCGATGCGATCGTTGGTCGCCGGAAAGCTCTTCGCCAGACGCGCGGCGACAGCCGTCATGTCGTCCTGCGCCTGCTCGAGGGTGCGTCCCTGCGACACGCGGCCGACCGCCGTCAGGAAATGACTGTTCCGCCGCGCGAGGATCTGCGGAGACAAGCCCAGCGGAATCCAGAAGTCGGTGTCGTGCGCCGGAAAATCGAATCCTGCCGGCATGACGCCCACGACCTGCTGTGGCTCGCCGTTCATCGTAATGACGCGCCCGGGAATCGCAGCGTCTCCGCCGTATCGGCCCTGCCACAGGCGATAGCTGATCACGACCTTCCCGCTTCCGGGCCGCTCCTCGTCGGCGGTGAAGGTCCGTCCGATGACCGGCGAGACGCCGAGGAGCGGGATCAGATTCGCGGTGACCCGCGCTCCTCGTACTTCCTGGGGCGTTCCGTCGCCCGAAAGCGTTTGTGAGTCGAGGCCGTAGGCGCCGATGCGATCGAACGTCGTTGCCATCGATCGCCAGTCGAGAAATGTCTGCGGCGAGACGCGTGCCCTGGGCCGGCCGAACGCGGAGAAATCCTCCCAGAGCACGACCAGCCGGTCCGGGTCGCGATAGGGCAGGGCGCGGAAAACCGTCTGATCGAGCGCCGCAAAGACCGCCGCGTTCGCACCGATGCCGAGTGCCATGACGAGCACGACCGAAGCGGTGTACGCGGGCGCTCGAACCAGAGCGCGCAGACCGTGGCGGAGGTCGACCACGAATGCGTCCAGGGACATGGCCGTTGGACGGAGTTGGGCGCCTGCCGGTTGGCCGGAAACGAAACAAAATCGGCGGTCGTCAGGAGCGGGCGGCCGCCCGCGCGTGCGCCTCAGCCTCGATCGCCGCCATCACGCGCGCGAACCCCGCCCGATCGGCGCGCGAGACGCGCGCGCCGACGGCGCGCTCGAGCGCGCGCAGCCGGTTGAGAATCTGCCGCGCGACCCGCCGGCCCCTGGCGGTCGTGACGACGACGAAGGTGCGGCGGTCGGAGGGGCCGACTTCGCGGGTCACGAGGCCGCGGTCGACCAGGCGATCGAGAATGCTGGTGAGCGTCGAGCGCTTGTGCGCCAGCCCCTCGTGCAGCTCGCCGACGGTCATGCTCCGGCCGGCGCGCGGCCGCGCACCGGCATTCGACGCCAGGAGCGCCAGGATGTGCGATTCGCCCTGCGAGAGCGCATCCGGCTGCCCCGCCTCCAGGTACAGTCCGATGCGATGGGTGGCGCGGTGGACGGGCGGTATCAGCGTCAGCATTTGTCTATTATCGTATATTACGATACCGTAGTAATTACCGTGACCGACCGCGACTTCATCGACGCCTTCGAGAGCGGCGGCATCGCCCCGTCGGACTTCCATCACGCGGATCACGTGCGCCTCGCGCTCGCGTACCTCATGGACTCGAGCTCGACGGAGGAAGCGACCGATCGGATGGCGGCGTCGCTCCGGGCGTTCGCACAGGCCGCCGGCAAGGCGGATCGCTACCACCAGACGCTGACCGCGGTCTGGGTCCGGCTGGTCGCCGCGCTGCTGGATCAGAAACTGCCGCTCGCGTATTACACCAGCGAGTGCCTTTTCAGCGCGGACGCGCGCCGACGCTGGGTCGAACCGGACATCGCGCCGCTCCCGCCGGCGTCGACGACATCGCCGCGCCGCACCGGGCCGATCCGCGATCGCTGAAGCGCTGCCCCCGGCGCGAACGACGAGCGCCCGCGCGCCCGACCGCACGTGTGCGCCAGCGCACACTGCACACTCCACGGTGGCCAAATTGCCCTGAATTCGGCCTGTTTCGAGTGGCCGGCACCTTGCAGCTCTGCCGGCTGCTGTGCGCCTGATTACTCGCAACGACGCGTCGCTCGCCATCGGCCTCATCGTCAGCGCCGTAGTGGTGTTCCAACGGCCGCTGCACGTGCTGCTGAACGTGGCGCAGACCATCGAGGGCCGCTGGCACCTTGACCTCGTGCCGGCGTTGACCCTGATGGTCGTGCTTTTCACCTTCCATCAGTACCGCAAGCGGCACCTGGCCCACGCCGAGGCGCGGGCCGCGGAAGCCGAAGCCGAGCGGGCCCGTTCCCGCGCGGAGGAGCTCGAGCGCCTGATGACATTCAGCCGCGCGCTCGCCGGCGCCCTGGACCTGGTGGCGCTGCAGCGCGTGGTCTGGCGGTACCTCCCGGCGTTCGCCCACGAGCGGGAATTCGCGCTGCTCGTCCGCAAGCACCATCGCTGGGAAGCGGTTTCGCCGGGACAGTCGCGCGCGATGCAGGTGCCGATGGACACGCTCGAATCGATGGCCGACCGCGCGACGTCGGCGCCGAGTCAATCGGACGCGTCCGAAGGCGTCGCCGACGCCGGGGCGCTTTCGTTTCCGCTGCTGGCGGGCGATACGGCGCTCGGGGCGCTGATCGTCAGAGACGGCGCCGCGCTCGACAGCAACGATCGCCGCGCGCTGGGCGCCGCGGCCGCGCTGCTCGCGATTGCGTTGAAGAACGCGCAGGTCCTCGGCGAGACGCGCGAGCACAGCCGCCGCGACGGCCTCACCGGCTGCGTGAACCACGCGCACGGCCTCGAAATGCTGGACCTGGAGCTGCGCCGGGCGAAGCGCACGCGCAGCCCGTTGTCGATCCTGATGTTCGACATCGATCACTTCAAGACGATGAACGACGGGCTGGGGCACCTGCGCGGGGACGAGATCCTGCGGGCGCTCGGCGCGCAGCTGGCGCGCATGCTGCGGAGCACCGACATCGCCTGCCGCTACGGCGGCGACGAGTTCCTCATCATCCTGCCGGACACGGGGGCGCGCGGAGCCGAGCACGTCGCCGAAACGCTCCGGCAGGAGATCGGCAAACTCGCGATTGCGGCCGACGACCGGGTCATCGCCATCACCGTCAGCGGCGGCGTCGCGTGCGCGGTGCCGGACGAGCTCGACGTGGCCGCGCTGATCGAGCGCGCCGACGGCGCGCTCTACCGATCGAAACGTGCGGGCCGGAACCGGTTCTCGATCGCGCCCGATCCCGTGGACGCCTCCGAGGGCGCCGAACCTCGCACCGTCGTCGGCATGTCCGCCGTGCGCATCCCGACGCTTGCGGCCGCCGCCGGGACGGTTCTCGTCGTCGACGACGACCCGGTGATCCGCGACCTCGTCACGAAGATGCTGACGCCGGCGGCGTTCACGGTTCTGACGGCCGCGAATGCCGACGACGCGATGGCGCTCGTCGGCGCGCATCCGGGCACGATCCAGCTGCTGCTGACGGACGTGGTGCTGCCGGATCTGCTGGGCCCGGACCTCGCGCAGCGGGCCCGCCGGCTGCGCCCGAACATGCGCGTGCTGTTCATGTCCGGCTTCTACGCCCATCCGGACGCGGACATCGCATCGCTCCGCGACGAGGCGGTGTTCCTGCAGAAGCCGTTCACCGCGGGCGCGCTGACGCAGAAAATCCGCGACCAGATCGAGGCGGGCCGCGCCGTAACGGCCGCATAAGCGGATACTTCGTCGATTCGCGCTACACTTCGTTATTGCACAGATTCAAGGCGGCGTTTCTCGCAGCGGGCGTGACCGCGGCCTGCAGCAGCGCCAGTCCCATACCGCCGACGCAGAGCGATCCGCCGGTCATCACCTGTCCCGCCGCCGTATCGATTACCGGCGCCGCGTCCCCGACCGCCGTTGCGTTCGGCACGCCGACAGTCGTGCAGGGCACCGCGCCGGTGACAACGGCGTGCACGCCTCTGAGCGGATCAGCGTTTCCCGCAGGCGTGACGACGGTGACCTGCACGGCGACCGACGCGATGCAGCGGAAGTCGACGTGCACGTTCAATGTGACAGTCGCCAGCGGTCCGCAGTTGAACGTCACGCGGTTCATCGCGTTCGGCGACAGCATGACGTGGGGCGAAGACGGACAGGACTTTGCCGGAGAATGTCCCAATGAGCCGCAGCTGTTTCGCCCGCTGGTGCAGGTGGCTTCCCCGTATCCAAGCCTTCTCCAGTCGAAGCTTGACGCGCGCTATACGGCGCAGCTACCAACAGTAAAGCCGGACGGCAACCCGGGCGAGGCTGCGTCGAACCCCAATACGCTTCCACGTTTCAAGCAGGATGTCCTGCCGACGGCGTACGATGCTGTTCTCCTGATGGAGGGAGCCAACGACCTTGGTGGCAGTGAAGACGCCGCGATTGCAGCCCTGGGGTCGATGATCGACTACGCCAGGGCGCAGGGCCTCCGCGTGTTTCTCGCGACCATTCCGCCTGAAAATCCGAATGTGACTGCATTTTGCCCGACCGATCGTGACCACTCGTCGTTTGTGGCGCCGTTTAACGCACGAGTGCGCGCGCTCGCTGCGTCAAAGAACGCGACGCTCGTCGACGTGGAGATCGCATTCGGCGGCAATATGTCGCTTCTCGGCCTCGATGGCCTGCATCCGACTCCTACGGGCTATGCGGTTATCGCCAACACGTTTTTTGCCGCGATCAAAGCGACGCTGGAAAAGTAAGATTCACGTATGAACATCGACCCGGAAGAGCG
>DASQHH010000111.1:0-8677 GCA_035632195.1 Vicinamibacterales bacterium | reverse complement strand
CTACCTGGCTTTGAGCGCGGCGCTGCTACTGATCGGAACCGTGGGCGTGCTCACCCGGCGGAACATCGTCATCATTCTAATGTCGATCGAGCTGATCCTGAACGCGGTGAACATCAATCTGATCGCGTTCTCGAACCAGCTGCACAACGCGGTCGGCCAGGTGTTCGCGGTGTTCGTCATCGCCGTCGCCGCGGCGGAAGCCGCGGTGGGACTCGGCATCATCCTCGCGTTCTACCGGAACAAGGAAACGATCAACATCGACGAAATGAACCTGATGCGTTCATGAAGTACATCTGGCTGATTCCGCTGCTACCCGGGCTCGGGGCCGCGATCAACGGCCTTGCCGGCATCCGCTTCTTCTCGAGGCGGATGGCGGGCGTCGTCGCCTGCGCGATGATGACCGTGGCGCTCGGCCTGTCGCTCGTCGCGTTCTATCAGCTGCTCCAGCTCGCGCCCGAATCACGCGCGTACGACGTCGTGGTCGCGCAATGGATTCCGCGCATCCCGCTCGCGACGCGCGACGGCGTCGGGCTGTTCCAGGTCGACTGGGGGTTCCGCCTCGATCCGCTGTCGGGGGTGATGCTGCTGGTCGTCACCGGCATCGGGACGCTGATCCACGTCTACTCGACGGCGTACATGGCCGACGAGCCGCGCGGCGGCGTCGCGCGCTTCTTCTCCTATCTGAACCTGTTCTGCTTCTTCATGCTCATGCTCGTCCTGGGAAACAACTTTCTGGTGATGTTCGTGGGGTGGGAGGGCGTGGGCCTCTGCTCGTACCTGCTGATCGGTTACTGGTACGAGAAGAAGAGTGCGTCGGACGCCGGCAAGAAGGCGTTCATCACCAACCGCATCGGCGACTGGGGATTCGTCCTCGGCGTGTTCCTCATCTACTGGACGTTCGGCACGTTGAACTTCCGCGCGGTCCAGAACCAGGCGGCGACCATGATGGTCGAGTCGACGCACTGGGGCGTGCTCTCGTACATCTGCCTGCTGCTCTTCGTCGGCGCCACCGGCAAGAGCGCGCAGATTCCGTTGTATGTCTGGCTGCCGGACGCGATGGAGGGCCCGACGCCGGTGTCCGCGCTGATCCACGCGGCGACGATGGTGACCGCCGGCGTGTACATGCTCGGGCGCAACGCGGTGCTCTTGTCCCACGCCCCCATGGTGATGGAGATCGTGGCGATCGTCGGCGTGTTGACCGCGCTGATGGCCGCCTCGATCGGTCTCGTCCAGTACGACATCAAGAAGGTGCTTGCCTACTCGACCGTGTCGCAGCTCGGCTATATGTTCACGGCGGTGGGCGTCGGCGCGTTTTCGGCCGGCGTCTTCCACCTGATGACGCACGCGTTCTTCAAGGCGCTGCTCTTCCTCGGCAGCGGCTCGGTGATTCACGCCATGGCGGGCGAGCAGGACATGCGCCGCATGGGCAACCTGCGCAAATACATGCCCGTCACGTTCGCGACGATGTTCATCGGAACGCTGGCGATCGCGGGTATCCCGCCGTTCTCCGGCTTTTTCAGCAAGGACGAGATTCTGTCGCAGGCGTTCCGGCACAACACGGCCGTCTGGGTGATTGCGGTGATCACCGCGCTGATGACTGCGTTCTACATGTTCCGGCTGATCGCGATGACGTTCTTCGGCGCCTACCGGGGACCGGCGTGGCAGATCGATCACAGCCCTGCGTACGCGATTCCGCCGGCCGATCGCGCGAAGGACATCGCGGTGGCGGCGCGCCACGGCGCCCCGCATCCGAGGGACCCGCACGCGCACGGCCACGGGCACGAGGACGACCACGAGGTCGCGCACGGGCCCGCGGAGCCTCACCAGACCGACGACGCGCATGCAGCGCATGGCGCCCATGGTCCCTGGCACGGCCCGCACGAATCGCCCTCGGCGATGACCTATCCGCTGATGGTGCTCGCCGTCGGCGCGATCGTCGCGGGGTTCTTCGGCATTCCGCCGGCGCTCGGGAGCAGCGGCAGCACGATCGAGAAGTTCCTCGAGCCCAGCTTCACGGCGGAGCGTGTCGAGGCCGGCGCTGCTGCCGCGGGCGAGCCCGCCGCCGCGCGTGCGGACGGCGAAGAGCATGAAGGCGTGCAACTCTCGCACGGCGCAGAGCTCGGGCTCATGGGATTCTCGGTCGTGGTCGCGATTTTCGGCATCTTCCTGGCCTACCGTTTCTACGTCACCGATCCGTCGATATCGGAGCGGCTCGCCGAACGCTGGTCGGGCGCCCACCGCGTGCTGTCGAACAAGTACTACGTCGACGAGTTGTACGACGCGACGGTGATCGGCGGCACGTTCGCGGGTGCACGCGGGCTGTGGACGTTCGACCGCACCGTCGTCGACGGCGTCGTCAACGGCAGCGGCTGGGTCACGATCGTCAGCTCCTGGTTCTCGGGTCTCACCGATCGCGCCGTCGTCGACGGCCTCGTCAACCTGGTCGGCTGGGTGGTCAAGGAATCGAGCCTGATCTTCCGCCGGATGCAGACCGGCCTCGTGCAGAACTACGCCGTCCTGATGCTGCTCGGCATCTTCGTCTTCGTGACCATCTATCTGTTCGCCCGATAGCGATATGGATTACTTCAAATACCACATCCTCTCCTTCATCCTGTTCGAGCCGCTCCTCGGCGTGCTGCTGATCCTGTTCATCAGCAAAAAGAATGAAGACGCGATCCGCTGGGTCGCCAACCTGACCGCCATCGCCGGCTTCGCCATCTCGATCCCGCTGTGGTTCATGTTCGACCCGAAGGTGGCCGACTACCAGCTGATCGACCGCGCGACGTGGATTCCGTCGGTCGGCGCCGAGTACTTCCTCGGCGTGGACGGCCTCAGCACGCTCCTGATCCTGCTGACGACGCTGATGGGATTCATCGCGGTGCTGTCGTCCTGGACGGCGATCACCGAGCGCGTGAAGGAGTACTACATCTTCCTGCTCGTGCTGCAGACCGGCATGCTGGGCGCGTTCATGTCGCTCGACTTCCTGCTGTTCTTCCTGTTCTGGGAAGTGATGCTGGTGCCGATGTATTTCCTGATCGGCATCTGGGGCAGCGCGAACCGCCTCTACTCGGCGATCAAGTTCTTCCTCTACACGCTGGTCGGCAGCGTCGTCATGCTGCTGGGAATCCTGGCGCTGTACTTCGCGTACACCGATCCCGCGACGGGGCAGCACACGTTCGACGTCACGCAGTTCCAGCGCCACGGATTCGATCCGACGCTGCAGTGGTGGGTGTTCCTCGCGTTCTTTCTCGGCTTCGCGATCAAAGTGCCGATGTTCCCGTTCCACACCTGGCTGCCCGATGCGCACACGGACGCGCCGACGGCGGGCTCGGTGATCCTGGCGGCAGTCCTCCTGAAGATGGGGACGTACGGCTTCCTGCGGTTCAGCCTGCCGATCCTGCCGGACGCGTCGCGGCATTTCGTCCCGATGATCGTCGTGCTGTCGATCATCGGCATCGTGTACGGCGCGCTGGTCGCGCTGGCGCAGAAGGACTGGAAGCGGCTCGTCGCGTACTCGTCGGTGAGCCACATGGCGATGGTCATGCTCGGCATGTTCGCGCTGAACCCGGTCGGGATCACCGGCAGCATCGTCCAGCAGCTGAACCACGGCATTTCCACCGGCGCGCTCTTCCTCATCGTCGGCATCGTGTACGAGCGCCGGCACACGCGCGAGATTGCGGAGTACGGCGGGTTGTCGAAGGTGATGCCGGTCTACGCGGCCGTGTTCCTGATCATGACGATGTCGTCGATCGGCCTGCCGACGCTGAACGGCTTCATCGGCGAGTTCCTGATCCTGCAGGGCGCCTTCGTCGCGAGCAAGACCTATGCGGCGTTCGCGGCGAGCGGCGTCGTCCTCGGCGCGGCGTACATGCTGTACCTGTATCAGCGGACGATGTTCGGCAAGATCGAGAATCCGAAGAACGAGCGGCTGTCCGACCTGTCGCACCGCGAGTTCGCGACGTTCGCGCCGTTGATCGTGCTTGCCGTGTGGATCGGCCTCTATCCGACGCCGTTCCTGGTCCGTCTCGACAAATCGGTGGAGCGCATCATGAAGCGCGTCGATGCTTCGTACAGCGCGAAGTACGCCGAGTGCGATACGGCGTTGACGCCGGAGCGCATCGCCGCGTCCACCAACCCCGTCATGAAGTTCGCCGCCGCCGCCCAGTGCGATGCGAACGGCAATCCGCTGCCGGAGAAGAAGTAGTCGATGCCGCCAGGCCTGTCGACGTCCGACTTCTATTACATCCTGCCCGAGCTGGTGCTCACGGGCGGCGCACTCGTCGTGCTCATCGCCGACGTCCTGCTGCCGAAACGCAGCACGGTCGCTCTCGCGTGGGTGACGCTCCTCGCGATCGGCGCGACGTTCGCGTCCCTGGTGCCGTTCATCCACGAGCCGGTGCGTGAGGTGGCGGGCGGCCTGATCGCGGTCGACCGCTTCGCGTTGTTCTTCAAGATCCTCTTTCTCTCGGCTGCGGCCATCACCGTGCTGATGTCGGTGCGGTACCTCGACATCGAAGGGGCGTCGGCCGGTGAGTATTTCTTCCTGATCCTCTGCGCGACGCTCGGCATGATGATCATGGCGGGCGGCATCGAGCTGATCACGATCTTCATCGGCCTCGAGACGATGGCCGTCTCGTTCTACATCCTCGCCGGGTTCATCAAGCCGAACCAGCGGTCGAACGAAGCGGCGGTCAAGTACTTCCTGCTCGGTGCGTTCTCGCTCGGCATCCTGCTGTATGGCATGTCGCTGCTCTACGGGTTGTCGGGCACGACGAACCTGCGGCCGCTCGAGACGCTGCTGGCGGGCCAGGAGCGCGATCCGCGCCTGCTCCTGGCGGTGATGTTCATCGTGGCCGGCGTCGGGTTCAAGATTGCCGCGGTGCCGTTCCACATGTGGGCGCCGGACGTCTACGAAGGCGCGCCGACGCCGATCACGGCTTTCCTGTCGGTAGGGTCGAAGGCGGCGTCGTTCGCGATGCTGCTGCGGATTTTCGGTGAAGGGCTGACCGTCGTGAGAGCCGACTGGCAGATGATGTTCTACGCCCTGTCGGTCGTCACGATGACGGTCGGCAACGTCGCAGCCCTCACGCAATCGAACCTCAAACGGATGCTGGCCTACTCGTCGATTGCGCACGCGGGCTACGTCCTGATGGGCATCGCCGCGGGCACCGAGCGTGGGGTCGAAGCGACGCTGATCTACCTGCTCGTCTACACGTTCATGCAGCTGGGCGCGTTCGGCGTCATCGTGCTGCTGCGGCGCCAGGACGTCGTCGGCGACGAGCTCAAGGACTTCAGCGGTCTGCACGTCCGGAATCCGTACGCCGCGTTCGCGATGCTGCTGTTCATGTTGTCGCTCGGCGGGATTCCGCCGACCGCCGGCTTCATGGGCAAGTTCTGGCTGTTCAACGCCGTCATCGACGCCGGTCTCTACCCGCTGGCGCTCATCGGCGTGCTGAACAGCGCGATCTCGCTCTATTACTACATCCGCGTCGTCGTCTTCATGTATCTCAAGCCCGAGACGATCGGGACGCAGCCGACCACCAGCGTCGGCGTGGCGCTGGCGCTGGCGGCCGCCGTGGCGGTGACGCTGGTGCTCGGCGTTTACCCGGAGCTGCTGTTCCAGGTGGCGGCGGCGTCGGCGCGGACGCTCCACATGGCGCCGGCGACCGCGCTGCTGCGATAGCGCCGGCAGCTGTTTCAGTCCCCTAGTGAACTTTTTCACAAGGTACGCTATACTCGCGCTCGCCGGATAGAATGGCGCGTTTTTCATGGACTCGGGTCAGCGGGGCGGGAGGAAACCGGAAGATTTTCTGGCGCGTTCGACCCGCGGTCTGCAGGAAAACGTCGAGCGCGCAGGGTCGGCGGCAAGCGCCAGCTACACGCTGATCGGCGCCATCATCCTGCTCGGCGGCATCGGGTTCGCGATCGATCGGTGGCGGGGAACGTCGCCGTGGTTCCTGCTCGGCGGCCTGCTCCTGGGGCTGGTTGTCGGGTTCTACGAGCTGGCGAAGAGCGTCTGGCACAAATGATCGCCCGCCGGGGGGCACGGGCCCCCGGATTGATCGTCTGGATGACGGGTGCGTCGGTTGCGACGTGGATCGCCGCGACGGCGCTCGTCGGCGGGCGATTCGGCATCGACATCCTGGGTGGCATGATCGGGCCGCTGTTTGCGGCCTGTGCAACGTGGGCGCTGGCGGAGCGGACGTATCGCTCTGCGCCCGAGCGCCTGACGTCGCTGATGATTGCGGGCTTCGGAGCGAAGGTCGTGTTCTTCGGCGCATACGTCACGGTCATGGTGCGCGGACTCGGGCTGATGCCGGCTCCGTTCGCCGCGAGCTTTACGGGCTATTTCGTCGCGCTGCTCCTCACTGAGGCGCTCGCGATGCAGAAACTGTTTCGCGCATGATTCAGGAAGTTCAGGAACAGGTGCAGCGGGCCGCCGAGGGCGCGCCGGAGAAGTTCGACGCCGGCAAGACCATCATCGGCCACGTCTCGAACGGCGAGCACCCGATCATCCACCTGCCGAAGGTGATGGGGATCGATTTCTCGGTCACCAAGCATGTATTCATGCTCTGGTTCGTCGCCGCGATCGTCTTCGTCGTCGTCACGTGGACCGTGCGGAAGTATCTGAAGCAGGAGCGCCTGATTCCGTCCGGCTTCATGAACGCCCTCGAGTTCATCGTCGAATTCATCCGCGATGAGATCACGGCGCCGAATGTGGGAAAGAAGTGGGTCAACACCTGGACGCCGCTCGTCCTGACGTTCTTCCTCTTCATCCTGCTGGCGAACTCGATGGGTCTCATCCCCATCTTCGACGTCCTGGGGCTGCTCGACCACTGGGTGCTCCGCACCGGCGAGGACTCGTGGGTGAAGCACCTGATTCACGGCGGCACGACAGCGACGGCGAACTTCAATGTGACGGCGGCCCTCGCGACGATCACGTTCGGCGCGATCATCGTCGCCGGCACGAAGGCGCATGGGTTCGTGAAGCACTGGAAGAATCTCGTGCCGGGCGGCCTGCCGGCGTGGGTGTACATCATCCTGATTCCGATCGAAATCATCGGCATGTTCGTCCGGCCGTTCGCCCTGACAATGCGTCTCGCCGCGAACATGATGGGCGGCCATATCGCAATCCTGGCGATCATCTCGTTCGTGTTCCTGTTCACCGAGCTGTTCGGCCGCCTCGCGGGCATCGGCGTGGGGGTGGTCGTGTCCGTCCCGCTCGCCGTCGGCATCTCGGCGCTCGAAATTATCGTCGTGCTGATTCAGGCGTACGTGTTCACGCTGTTGACAGCGGTGTTCATTGGTATGGCCATTCACGTCCACCATTAGAGAGGTGCGTCCGCTATGACAGGTTTAGTGCAGTTCTTCGCGATTCCCTTCGGCCTCGGCATGATCGTCATCGGCGCCGGCATCGGCATCGGCAAGCTGGCCGCCGCCGCCGCCGAGGGCATCGCGCGTCAGCCGGGCGCGGCCGACAAGATTACCGGCGCCGTGAACCTCCCGCTGTTCCTCCTGGAAGGCGTGGCGATTCTGGCGGAGGTGTTCGCGCTGCTCGTGCTGTTCCTCGGGAAGTAACCGATGGACAATCCGCTCGTACAGCCCGATCCCGGGCTGTTCATCTGGACTATCGTCACGTTCCTCGTGCTCGTGACGCTGCTGGCGAAGTTCGCCTGGGGGCCGCTGCTGAAGGCGCTCGACGGGCGCCAGGCGGCCATCCGCAAGTCGCTCGACGATGCGGCGCAGGCGAAGCAGGACCTGGAACGGCTGCAGCAGCAGTCCGAGAAGATCATCCGCGACGCGCGGGTCGAGGCCGAGGCAATCATTTCCCGATCGCGCGGCGACGCGGAGCGGCTGCGCGAGGAGATGAAGCAGAAGGCCCGCGCCGAGGCCGACACCATCGTCAAGAGCGCTGAGCGTCAAATCCAGCTCGAAACGGGCCGGGCGCTCCAGCAGATCCGTCGCGAGGCTGCGGACCTCTCGGTCCTCATCGCTTCAAAGATCATTCAGCGCAACCTTTCGAAAGAGGACAACGACCGGCTCATCGATGAGACGATCCGACAAGTCGAATCCCGTCAGTAACTTCCGGTTCGGCCCGTGGACACCGAAGCGGAGTGCGAAGGTGGTCGGCACCGGACTGAAATTCAAATCTTTGTAATTCCGGCCGCTGTCCGGCCAGAAACCCCAAAATCGGTCATTCCCCGCGTGATCCGGCGGGCGGTGGGGTGTTACCCTCGCACGCTCAGGGTTTTATCGTCCGTAAACGGGAAGCAGGAGGAGCTTCATGAAGCGTTGGTTCCACATCGTTGCCGTGGTCCTGGCGTGCGCGCTGGCCGCGTCGACTGCGTTCGCGCAGGGCGGCGGCGCAAGCACGACCGGCACCATCAACGGCAAAATCACCGACTCCAGCGGTGCCGTGCTGCCGGGCGTGACCGTCAACGCGACGAGCCCGTCGATGATGGGCGTCCAGTCGACCGTCTCCGACACTGGCGGGACGTACCGGTTCCCGGCGCTGCCACCCGGCACCTACAACCTGTCGTTCGAGCTGCCCGGGTTCAACACGCTCAAGCGCGAAGGCATCATCATCGCGATGGGCTTCACCGCGACGGTCAACGTGGAGCTCTCGGTCGCCGCCGTGCAGGAGACCGTGACGGTCACCGGTGACTCGCCGGTCATC
>DASQHH010000110.1:0-5196 GCA_035632195.1 Vicinamibacterales bacterium | reverse complement strand
GGCTGAACCGATCGCGCGGCGTGATCGACAGCGCACTGCCGTCCGCGCCGCAGACCACGTCGACCGCGAATTCCGGGCCGTCCACGAACGGCTGCACGACGGGCTCGCCGACGTAGTTCAGAAAAAAGGCGAGGTCCGCCGTGTCCCGTGCGACGAAGACGCTCCCGTCACTCGATCCGTAGCGCGGCCGAACGACGAGCGGAAATGCCTGCGAGTGCGGCAACTGCTGCGGCAGGTACGTTTCGATCGTCGGGACCCACAGCCGCGCGAGGCTGCGTCCGACCTGATACTGATCCCGGCAGATAGCGACTGTGTCGGCCGGCGAGACCGCAACCCGGATGCCCGCCTTCGAGAAACGGCTCGCGGCCTCCGCGAGCGGGCGAATTCCCTCCGGGGATGTCGGGACGACGAGCGCGACGTCCTCCGCGACGGCGACCGTAAGAATTTCGTCCGCGTATCCGTCGGTCTCCGATGCCGGGACTCGGAAGGCGCGCGAGACCTCGGCGGCGACCGGCGCCAGCTTGTCGGGCCCCGCGACGATGACGCTGCTGCCCCCCGCGCGCCGAAGCGCGCGATGGAACGCGCGCACAAGTCCGGCGCGCGGCCGGCCGGTCAGCAGAATGTTGCGTCGGGGAAAGCGCGATGACGGTGCGCCGACCCCTGGGTGTCGGCGCGCCGACAGGGGAGCGGCATGCTCGCGCACGGGTTGCGGCGACGAGTTCGGCGTTTTTGCCAGCGTTTCTGGCGAGTTCGCCCGAAGCGCAGGGTCGATTCGAGGGGTGTCGGAAGATTCAAAGTAAATCACGCAGGACGGATGAGCCAGAAGCCTGCCACTAGTGGGGAACTGGTAAGCTCAGCTATGGCACGGGCGTTGCTGCCTTCACCGGCTCACATCCTTTATTGATGTCCGCACAAGAACGCTCCTCCATCCTTGTCGTCGAGGACGAAACGGAGCTCCGGCAGCTCGTGGCCGACTCCCTCGAAGCCGAGGGCTACATCGTGGCGCAGGCGCACGACGCCGCGGATGCGCTGTCGCGCCTCGAAGGCTTCGCGTACGACGGCCTGGTTGTGGACCTGCGGCTGCCGGATGCCGACGGCATGCAGGTGCTCGAGGCCGCGCTCGACCGCTACCCGCAAATCCGCTGCGTCGTGATGACCGGTTTCGGCGGCGTCGAAGACGCCGTCAAGGCGATCAAGCGCGGTGCGATCGATTTTCTGATCAAGCCGTTCCAGCTCGCGCAGCTCGCGCACGTGCTCGACGGCGGCATCAGGCATCAGCGCCTCAAGCAGGAGAACGCGAAGCTGCGCGCGCAGCTCCACGACCGGTTCCGCTTCGACACCGTCGTCGGCCGCAGCCCGGCGATGCAGAACGTCTTCTCGACGCTGGAGCTCGTATCGCCCATGTCGAGCACGGTGCTGATTCAGGGCGAGACCGGCACCGGCAAGGAGCTGATCGCGCGGACAATCCACTACAACAGTCCGCGTCGCGAAGAAAACTTCGTCGCCTTCAACGCCGCCGCGATTCCCGAAGGCCTGGCCGAGGCGGAGCTCTTCGGGCACGTCAGGGGCGCGTTCACCGGCGCGGTGAACGCCCGGCTCGGACGCTTCGAACTCGCGCACAAAGGGACGCTGTTCATCGACGAGGTCGCCTCGATGACGATGTCCCTCCAGGCCAAGCTCCTCCGCGCGCTGCAGGAGCGCGAGGTCGAGCGCGTCGGCGAGTCGCGTCCGGTCAAGTTCGACATCCGGCTCGTCGCGGCGACCAACGTCGATCTGAAGAAGATGGTCAAGGACGGAACCTTCCGCGAGGATTTGTATTACCGGCTGAACGTCGTGCCGATCGTCCTGCCGCCGCTGCGCTCGAGGCGCGAAGACATCGCGCTGCTGGCGCGGCACTTCGTCCAGTCCTCATGCAAGAGCAACAACGTGGCCGAACGGACGCTGTCGCAGGCGGCGCTCAGGACGTTGATGGACTACTCGTGGCCCGGGAACATCCGTCAGCTCGAGAACGCGATCGAACACGCGGTCGCGATGAGCGGGCGCACCCTCGAAATCACGCCGGAGCTGCTCCCCGAAGACGTCCGGAACCCCGGCCATGCCGGCATGCTGGCGCCGGTCGTCATTCCCGACGAGGGCATCTCCTTCGCCGACGTCATCGCCCAGTTCGAGCGCGAGCTGATCGTGCGATCGATGGAGAAGACCGGCGGAAACAAGCGTCAGGCGGCGAAGCTGCTGAACATGAGCCGGACGACGCTGATTGACAAGCTGCACCGGATGGGCGAGCCCGCCGGCGATCCATCGGCATCGGATTGAGTGGGAGGCAGGCTTGAAGCCTGCGCTACGGCATGCGTGGGAGCGACAGCGTCATCGCGCAGCCGCCCGATGGCGGGGCCGCGTACACGATGTCTCCGCCGAGCGCCCGAGCCAGCTGCTGCGACACCGCGAGCCCGATACCGAGCGTCGATCCATCCGCCGGTCGCGGAGCCGGGGGGACGGGGCCCCAGGTGTGAACGTCGAACAGATCGGCGACGCAATCGGGCGCGATTCCACGACCGTTGTCCTCGACCGTCAGTGCGACCTGGCCGCCGCGCGCCGCGAGGCGGATGCGCAGCGAAGCGCCCGCGCGGGACGTGAGCGCCTGCTCGGCGTTCATGATCAGATTCAGAGTGATCTGGAGAACGGCCCTCGCGTTCGCGCGCGCGACCGCCGGCGTCGGCTCGGCGTCGATGGCGGCGTCGACGCGCGCCTTGCTCAGCGCGTGTTGAAACAGCGCGAGCGAGCGCTGGGCCGTCGCGCGCAGGTCCACGGCGCCGATCCCGTCGTCGTTGTCGCGGGCGAACGCCAGGACGTCGGCGAGTCGGGCGGAAGCCGCGCCCGTGGTGGTCCGGATGGCGCGTGCGCGCTTCGGCACGAGATCGGGCTTCGCGTTGGATTCGAGCAGCTCCGCGTTGCCGCTGATGATCTGGAGCAGGTTGTTGACGTCGTGCACGGTTCCACCGAGCAGGCGCGCGACGAGCGCCAGCCGGTTCACCGTCGCAAGCCACTGCGACGACGGTCGTGTGTCGGTCACGTTGGGAATGCGCTCGCCGGAGATTGTAGCTCCAGGCGTCAGAACGCCCGAACGGCGAAGCCGAAGCCGGCGAACCAGTCGGAGGCCGCCGGCGTCAGGCCGCGGCCGGCTTCCACGTCGAATTGCCGGGTGCGTCCGATCGCGTGCGCGACGCCCCAGTCCGCCGTCACCGCCGAAGCGGAGCGCGGCTGCGCCGGCGCAACGCCGTACGTCTCGATAAAGCCGGTCCAGCCGCGGGCCAGCTGTCGGTCGACGGAGACGCTCATCGCGCGCTGCGTGTAGCGGCCGCCGTCGCCCGTGAGCGAAGCGACATTGAGGTTGCCGGACACGTCGAACCCACCGGCCAATTCCCGTCCCCACGCGACCTTGATGGTGGGATCGACGCCTCCGGACGTGAATCCCACGCGGCCAACGGGCAGGGACGCGGTTGGAATCAGCGCCAGATCGATTCCCGCGCGGCTGGCCTCGAGCAGACGGACTTTCATTCCGACCTCGACGTCGGAGTAGCCCGATGTGCGCAGGCCGCCAACCGTCTCTCTGAGGTAGCCGTCTGCGCCCAGGCGCAATTCCACCCCCGGCGCGATGCCGATTCGAAGGAGCGATTGCGGAAACGTCAGGCTGCTCGCCCGGCCGCCGAGCCGCGTGCTGACGTCGTATGTGGCGCCGCTCTCCAGCTGCACGACGCCTTTCGAGACGGTGTCGGCGGATTCGGTGAAGTCGGGACGATCGGCGGCGATGCCGGATCGATCGTCAGCGGTCTGCGCCAGCGCCGATGCGCCGATCGGCAGCATGGCGACACCAAGAGCGAGAAGAAGCGCGCAACGCCGGATGGGCAGAATCGGATCCCTCTTTCAAGGGGATCGGCATCCGACGAGAAAGGTTGAACGGCGAGACTCGCCCGGATCAATGCGATGGACGCGCTCCGGTACGGGTAAGAGGTCTTGACTGGGCGCGCTGCTGCGACACCGCGCGAATGTGCTCCGCCCGGCGAATGATCTCCGTGTCGCGCGTTCCGGTCCGTATGGCGCGTTCCGAGGCGGCCAGCGCCTCGTCGATCCGGCCGACCTTGAAATAACTCCACGCGAGCGCATCCTCGGTGAAGATGTCGTGGCGAACCCGGGCCACGGCTTCGGCGATGCGCACCGCCTCGTCCAGCTTGCGATCGTGGTCGGCCAGGAACAGCGCGAGGTGCGCCTCGGTCTGGGCGATGCCCGGGCCGGCGAAGTCTTCGGCCAGGCGGTAGTACCGTTCGGCCTCGGCGGCGTTGCCCTCGGCGCGATACAGATCCCCGATTCTCGCCGCAAGATCCAGCGAGGGCGTCCGGTGGAACTGATCGCGATAAACGGCCAGGGCGCCCGCGCGATCGCCGCGCGCCGCCTTCACCTTGCCCAGCCCGATCATTGCGTGGGGATATTCGGGAAACACGAACGCCGAGCGGCGATACGCCTGTTCGGCGGCGGCGAAGTTCCCCAGCCGCAGATACAACTCACCGACCTGAGCGCTGTACCAGGCCTGTGCCTCGGCATCCTGCGAGGCGGTGGACTGCAGCGCGAGGCGCATCGCTTCGAGAGCGCCGCGCAGATTCCCGCGCAGCTCGCGCGCGTACGCGGTCCGCGCGTAGGCGGTCGGACCGGGCCGCATGGCCATCAGCGTGTCGAACGCCGCGAGGGCCTCGTCGTAATCGCCGAGCTCGACGAGCGCGTCCCCCATGACCCCGAAGTTCCAGGGATCGTCCGGACGCAGATTGCGCGCGCGCCGCGCGACTGCCAGCGCGTCGCGAAAACGATGCTGCGAAAGGAGGATCGCTCCGAGCATCTTCAGCGCGTCGTACTGAGCCGGATCGGACTTGAGCACGTCTTCGAGTACCGCAGCCGCACGGTTTGCAGCCCGGACGTCATTCGACGCGCGCGCGTGCCGCAGCAGGGCTTCGCTCAGTCCGACGGCGGACGCGATGTCCCCTGGCTGCCTGTGCACGCGCGACTCGAGTTCGCCGATCCGGGCGTTCAATGCCGCGGCGGACGTATCGGGCGTAGGGAGCATCGACCCGGCCGATCGCATGTCGCTCGATGCGCGCGCGCGCAAGGAGCGGTGAAGGAGGTGCGGAGCCGCGGCCAGCGCGGCTCCGC
>DASQHH010000109.1:0-2810 GCA_035632195.1 Vicinamibacterales bacterium | reverse complement strand
CCCGCTCGAATCGCGCAATCCGATCGAAGTCGTTCGCGAGCGCCGCTGGCAGGATCTTGATCGCCACGTGGCGACCGAGTTTCGTGTCCTTCGCGCGGTACACTTCGCCCATTCCGCCGGCACCGAGCGGCGCGAGGATTTCATAGACGCCGAGGCGACTGCCGGCGGACAGCGGCACGAGTGCGCGTGATTGTAGCGGGCGATCCCGCTTGCGGCAACGGCAGCCGATGACCCGGTCGCGTCTCCGGTTGCCGGAAGAGATTCGCAGGGGCCGACCGTGGTCGGCGTGGCCGTGCCGGCCCCTGCGCCGGGGATCAGGGTTGGACGCTGACCTGCGAGACCCGCGTCGACCAGTTGCCGAGGCTGCCGCGCGTCCCGCCGCACACGCCGAACGGCGACGATGTCCGGAAGTCGGCGTACGTGCACGTCTGGCCGATGTACTCGCTGGCGATCCAGATGGTGTTGCCGTCGGTCGCCGCCGCGCCGTAGTCGCCCCATCGCGGCCGGACCGGATTGGCGAGCCCGCGGTATCCACTGAAACCGTCCTGAGGCCCAGCGCCCTCTTCAGCGACGTGGACGTCGCCCGCGCCGATTTTCGCGTCGACGCTCACGTACGCCGCCGACGGGTAGTGATCCGGACCCACGAGCGTGAACGCGATGACGCCGCGGCCGCTCGGCGTCACGGCGAGGGCGGGATACGTCGCGTTGTTGTTCTCCACGCCGACATAGCCCTGCGCGAAGACATGCAGCGACGACGGATTCAGCACGAAGTAGGCGATCCCGGCGACCAGAGTGGCGGGATCGTCGGTAAAGACGAGGCCCGTATCCAACGCGCCCCACAACTTGCCGTTCGCGTAGAACACCTGCTGCATCCGCGAATCGTTGCTCGGGAGACGCGCCAGTGAATCGTTGAATACGGCCGATCCGACAATGGGCGCGCAGGCCGGATCCGCGATGCAATCCCGCAGCGGCGTGTTCCCGGCCTTCTGCGCAGAAGAAGGCGGGATGCCGTACCCGGTGACGTTCGCCGTGCGAAGGGTCACGTTCGGCGCCGGCGACCCCGAATCGAGCGAGCTCGTGTTCGTCATCGTCCACACGGCGACGCGCGTATCGAACCCGAAGAACACCGCGGTCGAACTCATGAAGAACTCGGTGTCGGGCGCGTAGTCGGCCGCCGGCGATTGCGCCGGCCAGACCGTGAACCCGGGAACCCCTCCGGACGCTGGATCGCCGCTCGACGGCGGCAGCGCCAGACCGGGGTCCGCCGTGTCGAAGAGCACGGCGTTGACCGTCGCGGCCCCTGCGGCGAGCTGATGTTTGGAGAGCGCGTAGATCTGCGCGGCATGGAAGCGGCCCGGCGACGCGAGGTCGAATTCGTTCGTCGTGACGTAGAAGCCGTTCGCGTCCGCGCCGATGTGCGGATAATCGCCCAGGCACGGCCCGTGTGCGAACGTTGTGGGGTTCACCCTTATCAAGCAGTGGTGATCCGGCGTGCCTTGCGTCCCGTCGTTCTGGACCGGAATCCTGTACAGCGTCCAGCTCCCCATCGGATTCGACGTTGCGCTGACCGCGATATCCAGATGGTTCGCGCCGGAGAGCGACTGCGTAAACGAATTTGCCCGGTCGAGCGTGAGCACGACGTGGAACCAGTGCTGCGTATCGGCGTCGAAGTAGCAGCTCGGATCGGTCACCGATGGCCCGAACGTGAGCGGGCTGACCGCACGATTGATTGCCGGGGCGTATCCATAAAACGTGTTCAAGTCGACGACCCCGGTCAATGCGTTTCCGGATGCGTCGAACACGCGCAGCACGTCGTTCGCCGACTCGAGAACGTAGCCGGCGCCTGCGCACAGTCCTTGATCAGGCGGTTCCACCGAGAACTGATTGCCGCCGTTCGCGAACCGCTGATCGTGGAAGTTCAGTCCCTGGAAGCTCGTCATGAGCTCCGGATTGGACTTCGCGCGCGCCGAGCCCTGAGCCGGCGCGCCGGGGCCAGGACCGGCGGCGATCGTCCGGTTCACCATCGGGAATCCGCCTGCGTTCGTATCTTTATCCTGATCGTCGCCGCTGTCGGCCATGCCCTGATCGAGCTCGGGGCCTTCCCCATCGGTCCCGGTCGCCAGCTGCGGCAGCGTCGTCGTGCCCGATGCAGAGATCAACAGTGTCGTAAACGGCACGGTCGCGGCAGATCCCGTCGCCACGACAGACGTGAGCGCCTTGCGGCCAATCTCGGACTGCGACCCGAACACCGCGAGGGCGAGCGCCACAACGGAGGCGGTAAACAACCTTCTCAAAGGTCACCTTTGCTTTCAAATAACTGCTCGCTGGGGCTCCGGCTGCGTCGCGCGGGCCAATCCAACCAGCGTCAGGACCAGCGCCGTCACGATCGTGACGCCGCAGATCAGCAGCATTCCAGTCACGACCGGATTCGTCACACCGCCCGGCGCAGGGAAACTCTGATTGAGCGTCGGCATCAGCGGCGACGACTGCCCAATGAAAGCGCCGACGAGACCTGCCGCGCCGTTGAACCACGTTCCAACGAGCAGCGTCCAGAACCAGATGCGCCACACGACTTCGCTCAGCCGCATCTCCCGGGCGAGCAGGCCGATCACCGTCATCAACACGCCATTGGCGGTGAACTCGATGTGCGCCATCACGATGCCCCGGAACCAGCCCACGGCGGTCGGCGGGATGAAGCCGACGAGACAGCCAAAGAGCACCTGCGCCACCCCGATCAACAGGATCCACCGACGCAACCGCTCGGCCAGCGAATGGACTCCCATCTGCATATGCCCTCCCTGAATCGGCTT
>DASQHH010000108.1:0-4266 GCA_035632195.1 Vicinamibacterales bacterium | reverse complement strand
GCGCCCCCTACGCGTCATTACTCGCTCTTCTTCCCCGTCCTCGGATCATCCGCGGGATTCACGTACTTGAAATCGACCGGGCCCGTGCCGTAGAGCACGATCGTCGTCTCCTGCGCGGTCGTGTACGCGAAGTGGTTCATGCCGGCCGGCACGAGCGCGTAGCCACCCACACCGAGCACCTTGTTTCCCGCGCCCTTCGTCAACTTTTCCCCGTTCCCCATCGTCAGCGCGCCGGACACGACGACCACGTTCTCGTCGGTCGGGTGCGAATGCGCCGCAATCGAGTAGTTCGCCGGGAATTTCAGTCGCACCGAGAACGCGACCGCCTTGGTCGGGTCGCCGGACAGGACCGCGATCTCCGCGCCCGCCGGAATGAACGGCGGCGCCGGCCCCCACTGCGCTTCCTTCACCGTCTGCATCACGTGCGTGTGGCTCTGCGCATGCAGCGCCGTGTACGAGGCCCCGCCCAGGATGGCCGCCGCTGTGATCACCGAAGCGATTGCTTTCATCTCCCCCCTCCTGCGCAGCACTGTAGCGGCGCGGGCGGCGCGGGCTCTTCCCACGCACGGGTCATTTTTGAAGGGAGCGACGAAATGGCCCTCACGGGCCATTTCGCACGAATGCGAAGCTCTCAGCTTTCAGCGATCAGCTCACGCCAACAGACCGCGGCGGGCGGCCTGAGCGACGGCGGCGGCGCGCGTCGAGACGCTCAGCTTGCTGAGGATGTTGGCGAGGTGCCGGTGGACGGTATGGTCGCTCAGGAAGAGACGCTCGGCGATCGTCTGGTTGTTCAATCCTTCGGCGACGAGGCGAAGGACTTCGAGTTCACGTCTGGTGAGCCCCGACCGGGTTCTGGATTCCGTCGAGTCGAGGGGCGGCGATGCGGGACCGGCCGCAATCGCATCCAGCACCGTGCGTGTGCGCGCCATCTCGTGCTCGGCTTTCAGCTCCGAGAACAAATCCATCGCGCGGCGCCCCTCGTCTCCGGCTGCGTCCACCCGTCCGAGTGCGGCGAGCGCCTTCGCCAGCTCGACACGGGCGCGGGCCAGCTCGAACGGCGCGCCGCTCTCGAGGAACAGGTCGACGGCGTCCTCGAGATGCTGCCGCGCCGCGTCGGCTTTGCCGTCGCCGAGCGCGACGACGCCCGCGGCAAAGCTCGCGGCGGCGCGAAGCGGCGCCGTCGCCACCAGCGTCGCGATACCCGTCAGCTCCGCGAGCGCGGTCGCTGCGCCGTCGCGGTCGCCGGTCCCGGTCATCGCGCGGACGAGCAGGTCCAGCGCCGCCGCGCGGTCGGTCTTGTTGTGCGTCGGCACGTGGCGCAGGTAGCGCGCGGCCTGCTCCGCCGCCGCGCGGCAGTCGCCGCGGTCGAACGCGAGCTCGGCGCGTCCGAGCAGCGCGAGGCCGTGCCCGCCTGCCTGCTCGAGCAACGCGCTCGCATCGACGAGGCGGCCCTGCCGCCGCCGTAGCTCGGCGAGACGGACGAGCGCGTCGGCGGTCATCGCGGGACGGCTCGCCGCCAGCTCCTGGCTGGCGGCATTCAACTCCTGCTCGGCCTCGAGCCACGTTCCGCGCCAGACGCAAATCGATGCGTACTGCGTGCGGCAGACGGCCAACAGCGGCCGGAATTCCCACTTCGCGCAGAACGCCTTGAGCCGCGTGCACCACTGGACGGCGCGGTCGTAGTCGCGCACGCGCTCGCACGCCGCGATCAGGTAGCAGCACGACAGGCCGATGGCGACGAGGTCCGTCAGCTCGCCCGCGACGACGGCCGCGTTGACTTCGTCGAGAAGCCGCATCCCCTCGGCCACGGCGCCCGAGGCGACGAGCGCCATGCCCTGGACCGCTCGGCCGAGCATCTCGAAGTCGACGCTGCCCGCCTCGCGCGCAATCCGGATGCCTTCGGCCGCCATCGCGTGCGCGCGCTCGGCGTCGCCCTCCTCGAAGAGCGCCATCGATCCCTCGCGCAGCTCCAGCCACGCGCGTTCGGGACAGGCCGGCAGGCCTTCGACGTGCCTGCGCGCCCTCTGCAACCATCCGTTCGCGACGGCTGTTTCGCCGCGGAACGCCCAGCAGTCCCAGGCGAGCCAGACGGCAATGCGCGCCGCGCCGCCGCGATCGTCGCGCGCGAGGTAGAGGCGATACGCGCGCTCCCGCGCGTCGAAGACGATGTCAGCGAGGTCGAGCCACCACGCCGCGGTGCCGAGGCCTTCGAGCGCCTCTGGCGTCTCCTCCGCTGCGAGCGCCGCTTCGAACGCGGACCGCGCCTCCGTCCAGGCACCCCGCGCGAGCGCCTCATCGCCGGCCCGGCGCGATCCGGTCGGGGTGATCGCGGTCATCGTGCCGCGCCGACACCTTCGCTGAGGAATGCCACGAGCGGCGGCAGCGTCTTCTCCGGCGCCTCCATGTGCGCGACGTGGCCGAGGCCCGGGATCAGCAGCAGCTTCGCCCGGCCGCCGGGAATCGTCTCGGAGATGTACTTCATCCGATCCTTGAAGACGGCGGACGATCCCGGCAGCATGTCCTCGGCGCCGCCGAAGACGAGCGTCGGCGCCTTGATGTGCGCCCAGTCGTCCACGACGGGATCGAGATACTGCAGCTGTCCGAGCAGCGTCTGCACCATCGCCAGCCGCGGCCACTCGCCGCTGAGCGTCCACGAGTAGCGGATTCTCGCGTAGTGCTCGAACTCCGGCGTCCATGCCGCGGGGTTGTGCGCGACGTACCGCATCAGCGACGCGCGCACGGTCTGGAACGTCGACGCCAGCGTCCGCTTGTAGCCTTCATCGAAGGCCTCGAGCGGTCGGTCGAACCGCGAATCGGTGAGGCCGATCGGGTTGTAGAGGACCAGCCGCTCGACCATCGCGGGATATTGCGTGGCGAATCGCGTCGCGAGCATGCCGCCCATCGAGTGGCCGACGACCATCGCGCGGTCGATCTTCAGGCTCTGGAGGATCAACCGCGTGTTGCGCGCCATGTCGGCGAACGTATACGGCATGATCGGCTTCGACGAGCGGCCGTAGCCGATTTGGTCGGGCACGATGACGCGGAATCCCGCTTTGCGGAGGGCGTCGATCGGTCCGCCGAAATAGAAGCCGGCGAAGTTGTTGCCGTGCAGCAGGACGACGGTGTGGCCGTTCGGCGTGCCGCTCGGCGCGACGTCCATGAACGCGATGCGAAGGTCCTGACCGTACAGCGTGATCGGCAGATACGAGGACGGGTACGGATACGGGCACTCCTCGCAGTTGATGCTGCCGGGCCTGATATCCGTCGGTGTCGCCGGCGGCATGGCCGCCGGCGTCTGAAGGAGCGCGAACACGAAGGGCAGGTGCATCACGCGAGCGCCGCCTTGTAGAGCGCTTGAAGCTTCTTCCAGGCCTTCTCCGCGTCGGCCTGGTTGTAGATCGGCGGATCCGCCTTCGGCATGTCCTTTACGCACCAGCCGTGCGGCGATCCGTACACCTCGACCTCGGCCGGCACGTGCGCGGCGGCGAACGCTTCGCGGAGTTTGTCCTTCGCGTCTGGCTGGGCCTTGTCGTCGTTCGCTGCGACGCCGAAGTACATCCGCGCCTTGATCTTCGGCGCGAGCAGATGCGGGCTGTTCGGATTGTTCGTCACCAGTCCGCCCCCGTGGAACGACGCGCCGGCGCCGATGCGGCCGGACTGCGCCGCCGCCGTCCGCACGACCAGCGGACCGCCCATACAGTAACCCTGCGTTCCGATCTTCTTCGCTTTGTTCACCTGCGGCTGCGAATCGAGCCAGGCGACGAACGCGCCGGCATCCTTTTCGACCGCGCCGTCGGCACCGATCGACGCCATCAACGGCTGGATCTTCGCGCGGTCCGTCGCGAAGCTGAAGTTGGAGATGTCGCCGAACTGCGGCGCTTTCGAGACGCGATAGAACGGATTCGGCACGAGCACCGAATAGCCGTCGGCGGCAATGCGCTTCGCGATGTCGCGCATCGTCGGACGCAGACCGAACGCGTCGGGCCAGATGATGACGGCGGGGTGAGACCCGGCCGCAGGATGAATAAAGGCGGCGTCGCAGGTTCCGTCCGGAGTCTTGATCTCGACGTCCTTTTCGACGAGGTCGGCGGCATCCGCCGATCGAGCCGCCGCGGCGATGCCCGCCGCCACTGACAGTGCTACGAAGTCGCGCCGTGAGAGATCTTCTGTCATTGCGATTCTCCTTTTTCCCGCTCGCCTGAGGGCTCGCGCTCCGGACCGATTCCTCGCTCGCCTGAAGGCTCGCGCTCCAGACGGTTGGCGATC
>DASQHH010000107.1:0-1536 GCA_035632195.1 Vicinamibacterales bacterium | reverse complement strand
TCAAGATGCCGTACATCAACGGCGCCGGGTTTCTGTTCCGCCTGCGCGAGGATCCCTCGACGCGCAACATTCCGGTCGCCGTGATCACGGGCGTGTCAAACATCTCGAGCTCGGTGCGTGCGGAGCTGACCACGCTCGGCGCGCGCGTCTGGCACAAACCGCTCTCGCTCGCCGAAATCGGCGAGGTCGCGCGGACGCTGCTGTCCGG
Organism: Vicinamibacterales bacterium; assembly: GCA_035632195.1. Taxonomy (GTDB): domain Bacteria; phylum Acidobacteriota; class Vicinamibacteria; order Vicinamibacterales; family CAVVIG01; genus DASQHH01. Next base: position 1,328 of record DASQHH010000107.1, on the reverse strand, counting down.
CGCGTCACACACGGCATGACCGCCCCGCGCATCCTGGTCCTCGACGACGATCCGAAAATCCGGAAGCTGTACGAAAGAGCGCTGACGCAAGAAGGCTACGCGGTCATCACCGCGGCCACGGCAGAGGAGGCGCTGACGGCCATCCGGGAGAGCCGACCCTCGGCCCTCTTGGTCGACCTGAAGATGCCGTTCGTCAACGGCGCCGGATTCCTGTTCCGGCTGCGCGAGGATCCATCGGGACGAGACGTGCCGGTGGCGGTCATCACCGGCGTGTCGAACGTGGACGAAGAGACGCAGAAGGATCTGTCGGAGCTCCGCGCGCGCGTCTGGCACAAGCCGCTCACGCCCGCTGAAATCGTGCAGGTGGCGCGAACGCTGCTCGCGCCCGGATCGTGAACGCGGCCATCGTCACCGGCGCCGGCGGCGGCGGCTGCGGGCGCTCGATTGCGCGCCGGCTGGCGCGGGACGGCGCAACGGTCGTCGTGTCGGACGTCCACGAGCCGGGCGGCGTCGAAACCGTCAGACTCATCCGGGAAGACGGAGGGCGTGCCTCGTTCGTGCCTGCCGATGTCCGCGACGAAGCGCAGCTGTCGGGGCTCGTCGACGCGGCCGCGAGGTTGGGTGACCTGCAGATCCTCGTCAATAACGCGTCGGCGCCTCAACCCACCGCGGACGGCATCGCGGGCTGGACGAACGTCATCGCGACCGACTTCCTGGGCGCGATGCACGCCACGCGGTACGCCGTCGAGGCCATGCGCCGCGCTGGCGGGGGCTCGATCGTCAACATCACCTCGATATCGGCGCTCTGGCAGGGACGGACGACGCCGGGCGGCTTCAACGGCTACGACGTCGCGAAGATGGCGCTCATTCGCATGACGACGGTGCTGGCGCCCGACCTCGCGAAGGACGGCATCCGGATCAATTGCCTGGCGCCGGGCTGGATCGCGACGGACGGTCCGCGCCAGTATTGGGAGTCGCTGTCGCCGGAGGAGCGCAAGGCGCGCGGCGTCCCGGCGACGCTGCTGGCGCCGGAGCAGGTCGCGGACATCGTTGCGCGCATCGCGTCCGACCGCGCGCTCAACGGGCGCATCGTCGTGTGGTGGTCGGAGGACCGGCCGCGACTCGTGCGCTGGGGCGACCGCGGCTACGCGGGGTTTGACTCGTACTCAGAAACGTAGGCGGGCCTGGGCCTTCAGGCCCGCCTTCGGCGCGATGGCAGCTCTAAAGGCCTGCCCTGCACTCGTAACGGAGGAACCGCATGAATCGCGCCGCCCTCGTCGTCGTTGCCGCGTCGCTGCTCACCCCGCAGAAACCCTCCGACACTGAAG
>DASQHH010000106.1:0-10951 GCA_035632195.1 Vicinamibacterales bacterium | reverse complement strand
CGATTGTGGCGACGATCGGCGTCGAGCACATGGGCGGGAAACAGACGATCGAGACCGGACCCGACGGCAATCGGTATGCGTATTCGAGCGAGCGTCCGGAAAACGGCGGCGTGATCACGAGCCTCATCGACGTGCACAACAACAACATCTGGCTCGTCGAAGCAATCGCGCGCGCGGCGACGGACAATCGCTGGCCGCGCGTCGACGTCAAGGCCGGCAGCGTCGCGCCCGGCGTCAACGGCGGATTCCAGGGCACGGTCAAGAGTCCGATGAACAAGGGCCGCGCGTACAAGATTCCCGGTCTCGGACTTGCCGGCGACTGGCCCGGCGGGTGGACGCAGACGTACGCGCAGGCGGACACAGAGGCGGGCCCCCACGGTTTCGACGAGCAGTACTTCGTCCAGCAGGTCGCGGGGCTTTCCCAGATGACCGCGGAGCTGATGGTCGTGAAGCCGATCGTCGTCGACCTCGGGTGGGGTTCGCTGAAGTCGGCGCTGATGAAACTGCCCGAAGAGCCGCGCCGCGCTCTCATCACCGAGTACGTCGCACTGTTCAGGCGCGTCGAATCGGGCGCGCTGGGCGACGCGCGAGAGGCGTTGACGGCGCTGGATGCGCATGTCTCAGCCATCGCGCCTCCGGCGGATCGATCCGCGATCACGCTCATCGTGAACGGCCTGCGCGCGAAACTCGCATAGAATTGCCGGATGCCTACCCAGACGGCCACCCTGCACGCGTGGAAGACCGTGCCGAAGAAAGAGGTCACGACCGGGCTCGTCCGTCAGTTCGTGACGGCGTCCCGCGTCACCATCGCCCGGTTCTCGATGGCGCGAGGCTGCGTGGTGCCGCCGCACGCGCACGAGAACGAGCAGGTCACGTACGTCGTCAGCGGCGCGTTGAAGTTCAGCGTCGATGGACAGCCCGTGGTGGTCCGTGCCGGCGAGCTGCTCGAGATCCCGCCGAACGTGCCGCACGGCGTCGAAGTCGTCGAAGACACCGAAGCGATCGACGTGTTCAGTCCGGTCCGTCAGGACTGGATCGACGGGACCGACAGTTACTTCAGGCGCTGATCAGGTTCCCGGTTCCCGGTTTCAGGTTCGCAGCGCTTAGGTTCTTGGTTTCTTCGTAGAACCCTGGAACCTGGAACTGGGAACCTGGAACCGGGAACCTAATAGAATGCAGTAATGTTCGGCGGCGTCTTCTCCGTCCTTCCGACTCCGTTTACCGCGACCGGCGACTTCGACCCTGACAGCCTCGGCCGCGTCATCGATCTCTTCATCGCCGACGGCGTCAACGGCTTCACGGCACTCGGCGTCACGAGCGAGGTCGCGCGGCTGACCGATGCCGAACGTGATCGCGTGCTCGACGCGGTGCTTGCGCGCGTCAGCGGCCGCGTGCCGGTCGTGGCCGGCACGACCGCGGACGGCCTGCGCACCTGCATCGAGTACACGAAGCGCGCGAAGGCGGCCGGGGCGGCGGCGGTGATGATCAGCCCGCCGCGGATGGTCAAAATCAACTCCGATGCCGTCGCGAAGCACTTTGCGGAAGTGGCCTCGGCGGTCGACATCCCGATCATCGTCCAGGACTACCCGCCGATTTCCGGCTACGCGATGGAGGCGTCGCTGCTCGCGCGCATCGCGCGGGACGTGCCGGCGGCGCGGACCATCAAGCTCGAAGATCCGCCGACGCCCTTCAAGACGTCGCGGATCCTCGATCAGACGAAGGGACTCGATGTCGCCATCTTCGGCGGTCTCGGCGGCGTCTTTCTGCTCGAAGAGTTGATGGCCGGCGCCGCCGGCGCGATGACCGGCTTCGCGTTTCCCGCGATTCTCGTCGCCGTCGTCTCGCTGTATCGCGCCGGCAGGATCGACGAAGCGGCGGACGTGTTCTACCGGAAGGTGCCGCTGATGCGCTTCGAATTCCAGGAAGGGATCGGCATGGCGATTCGCAAGGAAGTGCTGCACCGCCGAGGCGCGATCGCGAACGCCGCGATTCGTCCGCCCGGCGGGACGCTCGACGCGTCGACGGCGCGGGCGCTCGATCGCGTGATGAAATGGTGCGGTGTCTGATGGATCTTGGATTGAGACATAAGGTGGCGATGGTCGGCGGCGCGAGCAAGGGGCTCGGCCACGCTGTTGCCCGCGCGCTCGCCGGTGAGGGCGCGCGCGTGTCGATCGCGTCGCGCGACGGCGCCGCCGCCACACGCGCGGCGGATGCGATCAAGAAGGACACAGGCGCCGACGTATTCGCCTTCGCGGCGGACCTCAGCAAGCCCGACGCGATTGCCGCGTGGCACAAAGCGACGCTCGACAAGTTCAGCGGGATCGACATCCTGTTCTGCAATACGGGCGGTCCGCCGGCCGGCGCGTCGCTGTCGTTCGACGACGCGGCGTGGCAGGCGGCGTTCGACCTGCTGCTGATGAGCGCCGTGCGCGCGATCCGCCTCGTCGTCCCGTCGATGCAGGCGCGGGGCGGCGGCGCCATCCTCGTCGGCACGTCGTCGTCCGTGAAAGAACCGATCGCCAACCTCGCGCTGTCGAACGTCCTGCGCGCGTCCGTGTCCGCGCTCGCCAAGACGCTGTCGCTGGAGCTCGCGCCGAGCCGCATCCGCGTCAACCAGCTGGTGCCGGGACGCATCGAGACCGACCGCCTGAAGCAGCTCGACGAAGGAAACGCCAAGCGGAGCGGCACGCCGCTCGACGAGTACCGCACGAAAGCGGCTGCGAGCATCCCGCTTGGGCGTTACGGCGCACCGGAGGAATTCGGCCGGATGGCGGCGTTCCTGCTCTCCGACGCTGCCGCGTACATCACCGGCGCCACCGTACAGGTGGACGGCGGCCTCATCAAGAGCCAGTTATGACGGCGGAAGCGACATCATGGGTGTAGCGCGCAACGTTCTCCTCGCGATGTCGACCAACGCGTGGCTGCGCGACCGCGCGACGAAGACGGCATTCGTCCGCCGCTCCGTATCCGTGTTCATGCCGGGCGAGAAGCTGGAAGACGCGATGGCCGCTTCCGTCGGACAGCAGGCGCTCGGCGTCGGCACCATCTTCACCAAGCTCGGCGAGAACGTGACGAGCCGCGACGAAGCGACCGCCGTGGCCGAGCACTATCTCGACGTCCTGGAGAAGGTGCGGGCCTCGGGGCTGCGGGCGCAGATCTCGGTCAAGCCGACGCAGCTCGGTCTCGACCTCGACAAAGAGTTCTGTTATCAGAATCTGCAGCGGCTCGTCGATCGCGCCGTGCAGACCGACAACTTCGTCTGGATCGATATGGAGAGCTCGCCTTATGTCGATCCGACGATTGACCTGTTCCGCCGCGTGCGGGAGCAGTCGTCCCGAATCGGCATCGCGCTGCAGGCCTACCTCCATCGCACCGCGAAGGACGTCGAATCGCTGATTCCGTCCGGCTGTGCGGTGCGGCTCGTGAAAGGCGCGTACCTCGAGCCGGCGTCCGTCGCGTTCCCGAAGAAGAGCGACGTCGACGAGAACTTCTACAAGGTTGCCTGCCGCCTGCTGGCCGACGATGCGCAGAAGTCGGGGTGCCTGCTGCACATCGCGACGCACGATCCGCGACTGGTCGACCGCATGAAGACGTTCACGTGGCAGTTCAAGGTGCCCAAGACCGCCTACGAGTACGCGATGCTCTACGGCATCCAGCGCGGGCTGCAGCAGAAGCTCGCGCAGCAGGGCGAGCCGCTGCGCGTGCTGATTGCGTACGGGGAGTACTGGTTCCCCTGGTACATGCGCCGACTCGCCGAACGGCCCGCGAACGTCTGGTTCGTCGTCAAGAACATCTTCAGCTGAAAGTTCCAGTGCCGGGTGCCGGGTGCCGGGTGCCGGGTGCCGGATGGCGATTCAGGCGTGTCGGTGTTCGATAAGTATCTGAGCAGGCCCGCCGATGCTTTCAGCGCCCGTTCGGCACGCTCCAGCAAGGGCGCGGCCTGTTCGGACGTCCAGTGTCCGCGGCTGATTCCGTCGGCCAGATGGTTGTGAGTCTCGCTCAGTTCGCCTCGAGCTATCCGGACCCGCTGCGCGAACTCGCGCTGGCGATAGAGGGCGAATCCCTCTGAAGTGTTCGCTGGCGCGGAGCTCGCCGAATTGTGGATCTGATCGGCGAAATCGAAGTCCCGGCGAGCCGGCGACGCCTTCACTAACGCATACACGCGATTCTTCAGTTCGTTCGCAAGCTGCCAGCTCCTCGTACGTGCGTGCACCCATTCAGCGCGTTTTCGCAAGAGCCGCACCAGGCACACAGCACCAGGCACCAGGCACCAGGCACCCTGCACCTGCACCTGAGCGTGCACTAAAATCCTTCTGTGAAACACAGTCTTGCCGTCCTCGCTCTGATCTCGCTGTGTACACCCGTATCGCTCGCTCAACGGGGCGGCGACGGCGGCGGACAGCCGCAGGGCCTCGCCTTCCGGTTCGTCGGCCCTGTCGTCGGGAACCGCGTTGCGTCGATTGCCGGCGTGCCCGGCGATCCGTTCGTCTACTATGCCGGCGCGGCGTCCGGCGGCGTGTGGAAGACGACCGACGGCGGCATCCGCTGGGTCCCCGTCTCGGACGACATGCCGGTCACTGCCATTGGCGCGCTCGCCGTTGCGCCGAGCGACGTCAACGTCGTCTGGGCCGGCACCGGCGAGCCCTGGGCGATCCGGGACAGCGACGTCATCGGCGATGGCGTTTACAAGTCGCTCGACGCCGGCAAGACGTGGACGCACGCCGGCCTCGACGACGCGGGCCGCATCGCGCGCGTCGTCGTCCATCCGACGAATCCGGACATCGTGTTCGTCTGCGCGGAGGGACGACTGACCGGCAAGCAGCAGGAGCGAGGCGTCTTCCGCACGACGGACGCCGGCGCGCACTGGGACCGCGTGCTGTTCGTCGACGAGAACACCGGCTGCTCGGGCCTCGCGATGGACGTGAAGAACCCGCGGACCCTCATTGCCGGCACGTGGCAGGTCGAGATGCATCCGTGGGCCGAGCTCTCCGGCGGACCCGGCAGCGGCGTCTACATCTCGCATGACGGCGGCACGACGTGGAACAAAGTCGCGCAGGGACTCCCGCGGCCGCCCGTCGGGAAGATCGATGTCGCAGTCGCGCCGACGGATTCCAACAGGATGTACGCGCTGATCCAGACCGCGGACCAGGGCTCCGTCTGGCGATCCGACGACGGCGGCACTGCGTGGCGGGTCGTCAACTGGTCGCGCGAGCTGATCGGCCGGGCGGGCTACTACATCCGCATCGCGGTGTCGCCGGCGAACGAAGACGAAGTGCTCGTGTCGGACAGTTCGTTCTTCCAGTCGGTCGACGGCGGGCAGACGTTCCGCAGCGTCAACTGGGGCGGCGACAACCACGACATCTGGTGGGACCCGAAGAACGCGGACCGCTTCGTCATCACGCACGACGCCGGATTGAGCATCACGCAGCAGCACGGCCGCAGCATCCAGCGCGTGTCGCTGCCGATCGGACAGATGTATCACGTCGCCGTCGACAACCAGATCCCGTACCTGGTCTACAGCAACATGCAGGACGACGGCACCATGCGCGGTCCTGCGTGGGCGGCTGAGAACGCCGGCGCCGGCTACAACGGCTTCGGCAACTTGTGGGAGCACGGCGTCGGCGGCTGCGAATCCGGCTTCACGATTCCCGATCCCGCCGACACCAACATCGTGTGGGCATCGTGCTATGGCAACAAGGTGACGCGGTACGACTCGCGGAACAGCGTCGCGCGCTCGGTCGAGCCGTCGATGATCACGCTCGACGCGCCGCCGCAGGACGTGAAGTACCGCTGCCACTGGACGGCGCCGATTGCCGTCGATCCGTTCGACCACAACACCGTGTATTACGGCTGCCAGGTGGTCTTCCGCACGAGGAACGGCGGCCAGAGCTGGGATGTGATCAGCCCGGACCTGTCGACGCAGGACCCGAGCCGCATCGTGTCGTCCGGCGGCATCGTCTCGGACAACCTGGGACAGTTTGCAGGCGAAGTGATCTTCGCGATCGCGCCGTCGGAGATTTCGCGCGGCCTCGTCTGGGCCGGCACCAACGACGGCAAGGTCTGGTACACGCGCGACGGCGGCGCGAAGTGGAACGATGTCACGAAGAATATTTCCGGCATGCCCTCGTGGGGCGTCGTCTCGAAGATCGAGCCGTCGCATTTCGACGCGGGCACGGCGTACATCGCCGTCGACGGGCACCTGATGGACAGCCGCGAGCCGTTCATTTTCAAGACGACGGATTTCGGCGCAACGTGGACGCGCGTCAGCGGCGATCTCCCGAACAAGCACCCGCTGTCGTACGTAAAGGCGGTCGCCGAGAACCCGAACAAGCGGGGAATGCTGTTCGCCGGCACCGGCCACGGCTTCTTTTATTCGCTCGATGACGGCGCTCACTGGACGGAGTTGAACGCCGGTCTCCCGCACGCGCCGGTCAGCTGGGTCGTCGTCCAGAAGACGTTCCACGACGTCGTCGTCTCGACGTACGGCCGCGGCCTCTACGTGCTGGACGACATCACGCCGCTGGAGCAGGGCGCAACCGTCACGGACGTCCGGGGGGCAGGGGCCCCCGGAGTGGACAATGCGAACGCGCATCTCTTCACGCCGAGGCCGGCCTATCGATGGACCGAGCGCGGCCGCGCCTACATCAATTACTCGTTGAAGGCTGCGCCGCGCGCGCCCGCGCAACTCCAGGTGCTCGACGCCGACGGGAAGGTCGTGCGCGACGTGCGCACGAACGCCAGGGCGGGACTGAACCGCGCGAGCTGGGACCTGCGCTGGGATCCGCCGCGTCTCGTCGCCCTTCGGACGACGCCGCCGGAGAACCCGCACATCTGGGAGGAGCCGCGCTTCCGCGGCCAGGACACACGTCCGGTGACGCACTGGGGCATGGAACCCGCGCAGGTCGGGCCGATCGTCGTGCCAGGCAAGTACACGGTGAAGCTGACCGTCGACGGACAGTCGTTCACGCAGCCGATCGAGATTCTGAAAGATCCGCGAATCCCCAGCAGCCAGCAGGATTTGGATCTGTCGGTCAGGGTGCAGCTGCGTCTGCGCGATGACATCAGCGCGTCGGCCGACATGGTGAATGCGATCGAAGTCATGCGGAAGCAGCTCGAAGATGTCACCAAAGCCTTCAAAGGGGACGCAAGCAAGGCTGCGCTCCTGAAGCAGGTGGCCGACATGGATAAGCGGTTGTTCGACGTCGAGACGAAGATCCTCGAGCCCGCACAGATGCTCAGCGACGACAAGTATTTTCAGCAGGCCTACCGCATCTATACGAACCTGGTGTGGATGAATGGCGAGGTCGGCCCGGGCGCGGGGGACGTCGCCGGCGGCGCGGACTTCGCGCCGACCGACACGTCGGTCGGGCAGCTCGAGGGGATCGAAAAGGATCTGACAGCAGTGAAGGGCGATTACAAGACGCTGATGGAGCGCGACGTTCCCGCGTTCAATCGAGCGATTGGCGCCGCAATAGCACCTCTGGCGGGCCCGAAGTAGCTCCTCCAAGACGTGTGTCTGAAAGGATACGTACGCAGCCAGTCCAATTAGTTGGACGGGCACCCGTCCGGACTCGTCACGAATTGTCTGCTTCTTCTTGATTCGGACACGGAACATCCATACTCTTACGCCCACGTTCGCGTTCCCCTTATAGGGGGTTTGCAAGGCTCGGGGAGGCAATTCGACTCCTCAGGAGGGTGTATGAGCGGTTCACGGAAACTTGTCGGGGCACTTGTGTGCCTCGGTCTGCTCGCTGGCGGCAGCCGGGCGTTCGCCCAGGTCAGCACCGGAGAAATTTTCGGCAAAGCGACGGATAGCACGAGTGCCGTGCTGCCTGGCGCCACGGTTACGCTTACCAGTACGGCGCTCATCCAGCCGATGGTCGCCGTAACGGCGGAGAGCGGCGCGTACCGCTTCCCGAGCATCCCGATCGGCACCTACACGGTCAGCTTCGATCTGGCCGGATTCAAGAAATACGTCCGGACCGGCGTCATCATCCAGGCCGGCTTCAACGCCGAGATCAACGCCAAGCTTGAAATCTCGACCGTCCAGGAAACGGTGACGGTGACGGGCGAGAGCCCGGTCGTCGACACCAAGTCGACGACGATGTCGTCGAGCTTCACGAAGGACACCCTCGAAAAGATTCCGAACGCGCGCGACCCGTGGGTCATCGTCGAACAGACGCCCGGCATGATCATGAGCGGCGTCAACGTGGGCGGCAACCTCTCGGGCCAGCAGACGTCGTTCAGCGCGATGGGCAGCAGCAGCAACCAGCAGTGGAACATCAACGGCGCGGTGATCTCCGACATCGCGTCGGGCAACTCTTCGCCGACCTACTACGACTTCGACTCGTTCGAGGAGATCCAGATCACGACGGGCGGGGCGGATGCGAGCCAGCAGGGCGCGGGCGTGCAGGTGAACTTCATCACCCGCAGCGGCAGCAACAATCTGACGGGTTTCGCGCGCTACTACGACACCAACGACAAGTGCTTCGGCGAGTTCGGGAGCTGCCAGTCCAACAACATTACCGACAGCCTGCGCAAGCAGAACGTCGCCGGCGGCAACCCGATTCAGAACATCATGGACACGGGCGCTCAGCTCGGCGGGCCGATCGCGAAGGACAAGGCATGGTTCTGGGGAGCCGCCAGCAGACAGAACGTCCGCGTCGGCGTACTCGGTTTCTACGATACGACCAGCTCGAAATGCTCCACGCTGGCGGGCACGAACAACCCGTCGAGTGCGCTCAATGCTGACGGTTCGTTCAAGTTCGGCCTGCAGGACTTCCGCGACTGCGCGTTCGGCGACCTCACGACGCTGACGAACTACAACGGCCGCCTGCAGTATCAGGAAGCAACCGGACACCAGACCGAGTTCTCGTATACGTACGGCGACAAGTACCGCGGCAGCCGCGGATGCGACGCCGTCCACCCGCTCATCACGTGCTCGGTGCAGACCGGTCCGACGGTTTTCTACACGCCGTCTCACCGTTGGATCGTCAACAACCGGCTGACGATCGTCGCGCAGTACACGCACATCCACGAGGATTGGTTCCTCGGATTCCAGAATAGCGGCCTCGCCGACATCCAGCCGATTAACTGGGTCGACACCACGTTCTGGGATCGCAGCAAATCGAGTGCGTCGTATCACACGATCCGGCCGCAGGACGACGTCCGTGCCGATGGCAACTACTTCGTCTCGAACTTGCTTGGCGCGGATCATTCGATCAAGTTCGGCTTCGCGATTCGCCGCTCGCCGGTGGAATCGATCAGCACGTTCCCAGGCGGCGCGGTTGCGCGCTATCGCGGTCAGTACCAGTTCGGCGTCGGCCAGTACATCACCGCGATCGACACCACTGCCACGAATCCGTACTCCGGTAAGGTTGGCTGCACGATCAACGGTGTAACAGGCAAGGCGAACGACGTAACTGGTTGCGACGAAGCGAACATCGTTCGCGACGCCGACCTCACGTACACGTTGTATCAGCGCGACCTCTACTTCCAGGACTCCATCAAGAAGGGTCGCGCGACGATCAACCTCGGCCTGCGCTACGACCATCAGCACGACCTCGCGACGCCGGGCACCGTTCCGGCCAACCGCCTGCTGCCGACGGAGCTCCCGGCGATCAACTTCCCGGGCGCCGACTCGGGCGCACGCTTCAACAACTGGTCGCCGCGGGCAGGGTTCACATACGATCTGACCGGCGACGGCAAGACCGTCCTGAAGGTCAGCGGATCGCGCTACTGGGGCATTGGCATGTCTCTGTCGCAGCAGCTCGAGCCGACCGGCAACACGACCACGCTGCGGTTCCCGTGGAGGGACCTGAACGGCGACAAGGTCGTACAGGTAAATGAGCTGCAGCTCTTTAACCAGCCTGGATGCACCGCTCCGAGCCCTTCCTGCACGCTCGCCGTCACCACGAGCCTGCCGAGCGGCTACGATCCGTTGAACCCCGGGAGCCCCGTCTCGCTGGCGCTCGTCAATCCGAACACGAAAAACGACATCACCGACGAGTTCATCCTCGGGTTGGACCGCGAACTGATGGCCGACTTCGGCGTCGGCGCGCAGTTCATTGCGCGCAAGTACCATCAGTTTCTCAGCAACAACGTCCGGTACAAGAACACTACCGACCAGTACCTGGCGCTCGGCCCGCAGCCGTTCTCGGCGCCCTGCGGCAACAGCCTCTGCGAACAGGCGAGCTATTCGGGCGTGTACTACAACGGTCCGGCGCTCCTTGGCGACACCATCGCCGAGAACACGACCGAGTACACGACGTATAAGGGCCTCGAACTGACGGCGCGCAAGCGGCTGCGCAACCGTTGGATGATGACGGCCAGCTATGTGCGCAACAGCCAGGCGCTCTTCGATGTCACGCCGAGCCTCGACTACCTCGATCCGACGAACCGCACCCCGGTCGATTTCATCAGCGGTTATGAGACCGGAACCCGCAACGGTCCGCACGTGTTCAAGCTGTCGGGAATGTACCAGCTGCCGTACGACGTCAACGTATCGGCGTTCTTCAACGCGCATTCGAACTTCCCGTTCAACCCGTACATTCAAACGGGCAACCGACCGAACGGTCTGGGTACAGCTGCCGTATTCGTCCAGGGTGGCAACACAGAGCGGTACCCATTCGTGAAGACGCTCGATCTGAACGTCGACAAAGCGGTCCGGCTCGGCGGCGCGCGCCGGCTGACATTGAACGTGGCAATGTTCAACATCACCAACGCCAATACGGTGTTGAGCTTGCTGAACACGACGACCACCGGAACCGGTGGACTGAGCGCTCAGCGTCAGAATACGTCGACGGCGGACTTCGCGAACTCGATCGTCGGTCCGCGCGTCATCCGGTTTGGAGCCCGCATCAATTTCTAGGGGAAACCACGAAACTGATTCAGGCAAAAAACACGAAAGAGACAGCGGTAAGACTGAGGGCCGGGCAGAAATGCCCGGCCC